>NZ_QQWV01000002.1:0-183930 GCF_003951715.1 Sphingomonas sp. ABOLH
GGCACGAACAAGCGCGGGCGCATAGGGGAGTTTGGGGGGAAAGGCAAGGTTGGGTGCCCCGTTTCCTCCACCCCCGTTTGCTTCGAGCGCAGGTTCGAGCCTGTCGAGAACCGTAGTCGAGAAGGGGTTGCCCCAAACGCATGGTTCTCGACGGGCGCTTCTCGACAAGCTCGAAGCTGCTCGAACCGAACGGAGGGAGACGGGGGTTACGCCGACGGCAACCTCAGCCGCACCAGCAACCCGCCCAGATCCTCGCTCTCCTCGAGCGACGCTGTACCCTCGTAAATCTCCGCCACGTCGCGCACGATGGCGAGGCCGAGACCGGTGCCGGGTTTGCCCGAATCGAGCCGCACGCCGCGATCGAAAATGCGCAGCCGGTCCGCCTCCGGAATGCCGCGACCGTCGTCCTCGACCAGCAGTTCGACGAAGCCCGCATCGGCACGCGCGGTGACGAAGACGCTGCCGCCGCCATATTTGGCGGCATTCTCGACCAGGTTGCCGAGGATTTCGTCGAGGTCCTGCCGCTCGATCCGGGCGATCAGGTCCTTCTGCCCGTCCACGTCGATGCGGACATTGGGATAGAGCCGGGCGACGGCGCGTTCGACCGCCTCGACCGAGGCCCATACGTCCGCCCGGCTGTGTGCCGATCCGCGCCGCCCGACCGCGCGGGCGCGGGCGAGGTGGTGGTCGACCTGCCGGCGCATCGTCCGCGCTTCGCGGATCACCGTGTCGGCAAGGTCGTCCTGTCCCGCGGCGGAGGCATTCATGATGACGGTCAGCGGGGTTTTCAGCGCATGGGCAAGGTTGCCGGCATGGCGCCGCGCCTCCTCCGCCTGCTTGTCGTTATGTTCGACCAGCGCGTTCAGTTCCTCGACCAGCGGCGCGACCTCGGCCGGCATCGCCCCTTCGACCCGCGCCGATTGGCCTGCGCGTAACCGGGCGATCGCATCGCGAACGGCGCGCAAGGGGAGCAGGCCGTACCAGGTCTGGAGCGTCGCCATGACGATCAGCCCCAGCCCCAGCAGCGCGAACGAGCGCACCAGCGTCTTGCGCAAAGCCGCGATCAACCCGTCGAGCACGTCGCGCGATTCGGCCACCTGAAACCGCCAGACGGTCGGCGATCCGGGCAATGTCAGGTCGCGTTCGACGATGCGCAGCTTCTGGTCGGGGAACGGCCGCGCGTCATAGACATGGACGTCGGTATAGCGCTTGCCATCGACCGGCAGTTTGCGGTCCCACAGCGACCGCGACGGCCAGGTCTCGTGCCCCGGCCCGCTCACCTGCCAGTAGAGGCCGGAATAGGGTTCGAGGAAGCGCTGGTCCGACAGCTGGCGGTTGAACGTCACCTCGCCCGTCGAATCGATCTCCGCCGACACGATCAGCGAATTGAGCAGATATTCGAGCCCGTCATCGGTGTTGCGGGTCACCGCCGACACCAGCACCCGGTCGAGCGCGAAGCCGCCACCGGCCAGCAGCAGCATGATCCACAGCGCCGCGACGAGGATCATCCGCCGCGACAGCGATCCCGTCACCCGGACATAGGTGCGCGGGGCAGGATCGGCGCTGCTCGCCATGACGCTGCGCTCAGTCCTCCGCGCCCGCCGGCTTCGGCGCGCCCGGTTCGTCGAGGCTGTAGCCCAGACCCCGGATCGTCGTGATGAGGTCGGCGCCCAGCTTCTTGCGGATGCGCGTCACGAACACCTCGATCGTGTTCGAATCGCGGTCGAAATCCTGGTCGTAGATATGCTCGATCAGCTCGGTGCGGCTGACCACCTTGCCCTTGTGGTGGAGCAGGTAGGACAGGAGCTTGTATTCCTGCGCGGTCAGCTTCACCGGTTCGCCGGCCTTGATCACCTTGCCCGAGCGGGTGTCGAGGCGGATGTCGCCGGCGGTCAGTTCGGCCGAGGCATTGCCCGAGGCGCGGCGGATCAGCGCCCGCAGGCGGGCGATCAGTTCCTCGGTCTGGAACGGCTTGGCGACATAGTCGTCGGCGCCCGCATCCAGCCCGGCGACCTTGTCCGACCAGCTGTCGCGCGCGGTCAGCACCAGCACGGGGGCGGTGCGCCCTTCCTTGCGCCAGCGATCGAGCACGGTCAGCCCGTCGACCTCGGGAAGCCCCAGGTCGAGGATGATCGCGTCATAGGTTTCGGTGGACCCGAGGAAATGCCCCTCCTCGTCATCGGTGGCGAGGTCGACGGCATAGCCCGCACCCTCCAGCGTGGCGCGCAGCTGGCGGCCGAGATTGGGTTCGTCCTCGACGATCAGGACGCGCATCGGCTGTTCTCCCCTAGTTGCTTAACGGCTGCGGCCGGTAACCTGACCGGTCCGGGCATCGACATCGACCCAGATCACCGCCCCATCGCGCAGGAATTTGAGCGTGTAAATCCCGCGATCGGGATCATAGTCGAAGCCGAGATACTGGGCACCGCGCATCTGTGGCAGGACGCGGCGTTCGATCTCGCGCATCGGCAGGATGCGGCCCTCCGCCCGCGCGGTGCGCGCGGCCTGGTGATCGCGCAGCACCTGGTCGGGCAATGCCTGCGCATTTCCCGACACCGCCAGCAATCCCAGCACAAGGAACCGAACGACCATCGACATGAGGCGTGGCATAGGGGCAACGCGTTGAACAGCCCGTGAATAGGGCAGACAGGCTGGCGTAACTTGCTTCGTTCGCGAGTGCGGCTTACCTGCCACACATGGCTGCACCGATATTGTCCTATGAGGGCCTTGGATTGATCCAGGGCAATGGCTGGCTGTTTCGCGGGCTCGACATCCATGTCGGCACACGCGACCGGCTGGCGCTGATCGGGCGCAACGGGGCGGGCAAGACGACGCTGCTGAAGCTGATCGCGGGGGGAATCGATGCCGACGAGGGGCGCCGGACGATCGTGCCGGGCACCCATGTCGTGCTGCTGGAGCAGGACCCGAAGGTCGATGGCTACGCGACCTTGCGCGACTTTGCGCTCAGGGGGCCGCGGGCGCCGGCCGAGCATGAGGTCGATGCGATCGCCGACCAGCTGGGCATCGACCTGAACCGCGAAGCCGCCACCGCTTCCGGAGGCGAGCGGCGGCGGGCAGCGATCGCCCGCGCGCTGGCCGAGAATCCCGACGTGCTGCTGCTCGACGAACCGACCAACCATCTCGACCTGTCGGCAATCGAATGGCTCGAGGAATGGCTGAACCGCTATAATGGCGCGTTCATCGTCATCAGCCACGACCGGACCTTCCTGACGCGGCTGACCAAGTCGACCTTGTGGCTCGACCGCGGTGGTATCCGTCGGGCGGAGATCGGGTTCGGCGGGTTCGAGGCATGGATGGAACAGGCCGCCGCCGAAGAGGAGCGCGCCGCGCAACGGCTCGACGCGAAGCTCAAGATCGAGGAGCATTGGCTCCACCGTGGCGTCACCGCGCGACGCAAGCGCAACATGGGGCGGCTGGAAAAGCTGCATGAACTGCGCGCCCAGCGCGCGGCGATGCAGGGGCCGCAGGGCACGGCCAAGATCCAGGTCGAAGCCGACGATACCAAGACCAAGGTCGTGATCGACGCCGAGCATGTGACCAAGGCGTTCGGCGACCGGACGGTCCTCAAGGACTTTTCGCTGCGGGTGCGGCGCGGCGACCGGATCGGCATCGTCGGCGGCAATGGTGCGGGCAAAACGACGCTGCTGCGGCTGCTGACCGGCGATCTGGACCCGGACGCGGGCAAGATCATGCGCGCGCAGACGCTGGACGGGATCGTCATCGATCAGCAGCGCAAGCTGATGGCACCGGAAAAGCGGGTGCGCGACGTACTGGCGGACGGTGGCGACTGGATCGAGGTCAATGGCTCCAAGAAGCACGTCCATGGCTATCTGAAGGAATTCCTGTTCGATCCGTCGATCGCCGAGGCGCGGATCGGCACGCTGTCGGGGGGCGAGCGGTCGCGGCTGCTGCTGGCGCGGGAATTTGCGCGGCCGTCGAACCTGCTGGTGCTGGACGAACCGACCAACGACCTCGACCTCGAGACGCTCGATCTGTTGCAGGAGGTGATCGGCGATTATGCCGGGACCGTGCTGATCGTCAGCCACGACCGCGACTTTCTCGACCGGACGGTGACGGTGACGCTGGGGCTGGATGGTTCGGGCCATGTCGATGTCGTGCCGGGCGGCTATGCCGACTGGGTCGCGAAGCGGCGCGAGCGGACGGTGGCGAAGGCGAAGGTCGCCAAGCCGGTCGAGGCGGTAGCGAAGCCCAAATCGACCAAGATGAGCTACAAGGACCAGCGCGACCTCGACCTGCTGCCCGGCCGGATCGAGGAGCTGGAGGCGGCGATCGCGCGGGACGAGGCGCTGCTGGCCGATCCGGCGCTGTACACGAAGGACCCGAAGCGCTTCGCCGCGCTCACCGCGCAGATCGACAAGGCACGCGCGGAGAAGGATGCCGCCGAGGAACGCTGGCTGGCGCTGGCCGAGATGGCCGAGGCGTAAGGCTCCTCCCCGTGCGGGGAAGGACCTTTACACCGCTTTCCCGTGCCGGCCGGCCAGGTCGGTCACATATTGCCACGCCACCCGGCCCGAGCGGCTGCCGCGCTTTGTCGCCCAGTTGATCGCTTCCTGCGCATCGAACGGCAGGTTATAGGCGGCGCAATAGCGTTCGACGATCGCGACATAATGGTCCTGATCGACGACGTGGAAGCCCAAGGACAGGCCGAAGCGGTCGGCGAGTGCCAGCGCATCGTCGATGCCGTCGCGCGGGTTGATGGCGCTGTCCTGTTCCTTGGGGTCGCGGGGTACGAGGTGGCGGCGGTTGGCGGTGACGATCAGGCGGACGTTGCCGGGCCGTCCCTCGGTGCCACCCTCCAGCAGCGAGCGCAGCGCGCGGCCATCGGCAGGGGTGTCGAAGCCGAGATCGTCGACGAATACCGCAAAGGCGCGCGGCACGGCGGCCAGCAGCGCGAACAGGCGGGGCAGTCCGGCCAGCGCGTTGGCCGGTGCCTCGACCAGCGCCAGTGCGCCGCCGGTCGCCTGCACCTGCCCGACCGCGGCCTTGACCAGTGCCGACTTGCCGGTGCCGCGTGCGCCCCAGAGCAGCACGTCATGCGCCGCCGCGCCGGCCGCCAGCCGGGTGAGATTGTCGGTCAACGCCGTCTTCTGCGCGTCGATGCCGACCAGCCGGTCGAGCGGAAGCGGGCGGAAGCTGCGTGCCGCACGCAGCACCATGCCGTCCCAGCCATAGGCGGGATGGCCCAGCGGATCGGCGGCGGGTGGCGGCGGAGGCGACAGGCGTTCGAGCGCCTCGGCGATGCGGAGCAGCGGGTCGGTCATGGGGCGGCCCTAGCGCAAAGGCCCAGGGCACGTCATCCCGGCCTTGCGCCGACGTCCCGCCTTTGATCGAACGCAGAAGAAGAAGCGGGACCCCGGATCAAGTCCGGGGTGACGGGTTTGGTGATCTCAGCTCCCGGCGATCAGCGTTTGTGCCGCTGCGCGGTCGGCGAAGCGGGCGTCGGCCAGTGCCGCCTGCGCATTGGCGATGGCGACCGGGCGGTTGCCGGCGGCGTCGGCGATCTGGGCCATGTGCCAGCGGATCGTGGCATCGCCGGGCGACAGCCGCACCGCCTTGACCGCCAGCGGCACCGCTGCCCCCACATTGTCACCGGCATAGAGCGCCCAGCCGAGCGCATCGGCCGTCATCGGGTTGGACGGAGCGAGCGCATAGGCCGCGCTGGCATAGCCCTGTGCCGCCTCCGGCTCGCCCGCGCCGGCATAGGCGAAGGCGAGCAGCGCCAGCACCGCCGCGTCGCGATCGCCGATGCGTTCGCGCAAGCGCTCGAGCGTCTCGATCGCCGCGTCATGCTCACCCGCCGCGACCTGCCATTCGCCCAGCAGGCGGAGCGCGACGACATTGCCGGGGTTCTGGGTCAGGAACAGCGACAGGGTGGCGCTCGCCTGATCGCGCTGCCCGGCGCGGTCGCGGGCATCGACCAGCCGCAGCATCGTGGCTTCGTCGAAGCGAGTGGCGGCGGCACGGGCATAGGCGGTCGCCGCCTCTCCCATCCGCCCCGCCCCGGCCAGCGCATCGCCCAGCACCAGTTGTGCGGCGGGCGAGCCGGAATTGGCATCGGCCAGCGCCTGCGCCGCCGACAGGGCGCCGGCCGCATCGCCGCTTGCCGACAGCGCGCGGACATAGGGCAGCGCCGCCGCCGGATTGCCCGGCGCGGCGGCCGCGTCGTTGGCGAGCGTCGCGAGATTCTCGCCGGTGGCAAAGGCACCCGAGCGGCCGCGGGTCAGGGCGGCGGCACGGTCGAACAGCGGCGCGGCATTGGCGCGGTCGCCGATCCGCTCCAGCGCGCGGGCGGCGAGCAGCAGTGTGTAGCTGTCGGCATCGCTGCGCGAGGCGACCGGCAGGATGGTGTCGAACGCCTCGCGCGCCGAATCGGTTTGCAGCAGCGCCAGCGCCAGCAGCTTGCGCGCGGTGATGTTAGTCGGTTGCCGTGCGACGAGTTCGCGTAAGGGGATAGCCGCCTGTGCCTCTTCGCCGGCGGCGAGGCCGATCGAGCCGCTGAGCAGCAGCGCGCCGGGCATGCCCGCCAGCCCCCGCCCCGCCTTGTCCAGCACGCTGCGCGCGGTCGCGAGGTCGCCGGCGCGCGCCGCGAGCACCGATTGCAGGTACAGCCCCTGCGGACTGCCCGGCCGCACCGCCATCGCCCGGCGTACCGCCACCAGCATGTCGCGGGCGCGCCCAACATCGCCGAGCGTCGCGGCATAGTCGATCAACGTGTCATGGGCGTAGGGGTCGCGCGCCAAGGCCGATTCGAACCATGGCAGCGCGGCGACGAGGCCATATTGCGTCCGCATCGTCTGTGCCCGGAGCCGCAGCGCGTCGGGCGAGGCGGGGTCGGCGCGGACGGCGGCGGCACTGGCGTTGATCGCGCCGACCATGTCGCCCGCATCCTGCTGCATCCGGCCGAGCGCGACCCACGCAAATGCGTCGCGCGGGGCTGCTGCGACCCGGTCTTCCAGCGTCGACAGCCCGGCGCGGACATCGCCGCCGGCCGCCAGCGCCTGGGCGCGGATGGTCGTGGCATAGCCGCGATAGCGCGGGGTGGTGCGGTCGGCCTCGGCAATCGCGCCGGCAGGATCGCCCTGCAGCAAGCGGGCATGGGCGTAGAGCTGATGCGCGCGGGCGACAGCGAACCCGGCCTTGGTCGCGCGGTCGAGCGATGCCTGCGCCCCCGCCCCGTCGCCCAGCGCCAGTTGCGTGCGGGCCAGCACCGCCTGCGCAAAGCCCGATGCCGGATCGGCCTCGGTCGCGGCACGGGCACGGTCGCGAGCCACGGTCCAGTGGCCGGCTTCGAACTGCGCCAATGCCTGCGCGACCCGGGTCCGCGCATCGGCGTCGGCACGCGCCGGCAGCACGCCGCCGAGCGAGGCCAGCGCGGCGGCGACGACCGCCAGCCCGCCCATGCCCAGCAGCGCGCGGAACGATCGGTCAGGGTTGCAGGTCATAGCTCTTCATCAGGTCATAGAGGGTCGGGCGGCTGATGCCGAGCAGGCGGGCGGTGCCCGAGATATTGCCCTGCGCCTGTGCCAGCGCCGAGCGGATCGCCGAGCGGTCCGCTGCTTCCCGCACCGCCTTCAGGTTGATCGGGCCGGACGCCATGTCGGGACTGGCGAGGTCGAGATCGGCGGCGGTCACCGCCTTGCCATCGGCCATGATCGCGGCGCGCTTCACCCGGTTCTCCAGCTCGCGGACATTGCCGGGCCAGCCCCATGCCTCGATCGCGGCCAGCGCATCGGGGGCGAAGCGCTTCGGCCCCAGCCCCATCTGCGCGGCGTGGCGGTCGAGGAAGTGGCGGGCGAGCAAGGCGGGATCGCCGGGCCGTTCGGACAGCGAGGGGATGCGGACGACGATCTCGGCAAGGCGGTAATAGAGGTCCTCGCGGAAGCGGCCGTCGGCGACCATCGCGTCGATGTCCTGATGCGTCGCGCAGACGATGCGGGTGTCGACCGGGATGGCTTTCCGCCCGCCGATGCGTTCGATCACCCGTTCCTGGAGGAAGCGCAGCAGCTTCACCTGCAAGGGCAGCGGCACGTCGCCGATCTCGTCGAGGAACAGCGTGCCGCCCGCGGCCTGTTCGATCTTGCCTTCGGTGGTCTTCACCGCACCGGTGAACGCGCCCTTTTCATGGCCGAACAGCTCGCTTTCGAGCAGGGTTTCGGGGATGGCGGCGCAGTTGATCGCGACGAAATTGCCGCGCTTGCGCCGCGATGCGTCATGGACGCCGCGCGCGAGCAGTTCCTTGCCGGTACCCGATGCGCCGAGCAGCATCACCGAGACGTCGGCCGGGGCGACGCGTTCGATGGTGCGGGTGACCTTCAGCATTTCGGGCGCGGCGGTGATCATGCCGCCCAGCACCGCCTGCCCCTCGATCCGGTCGGCGAGACGGCGGTTCTCTGCCTCCAGCGCATGGACGTGGAAGGCGCGCGCGACGATCAGGCCCAGCGCGTCGATGTCGATCGGCTTGGCATAGAAATCCCATGCGCCCAGATCGATGGCGCGCAGCGCGCTCGACCGGTCGCCATGGCCGCTCGCCACCACGACCTTGGTATCGGGCTTCATGGCGAGGATGGCTTCCATCGTCGCGAAGCCTTCGCTCACCCCGTCGGGATCGGGCGGCAGGCCGAGGTCGAGGGTGACGACCTGCGGTTCCTCGGCGCGGACGGCGGCGATCGCCGCCTCGCGGTCGCCGGCGACGACGATGTCATAGCCCTCATAGGCCCAGCGCAACTGGCGTTGCAGCCCGGCATCGTCCTCGACGATCAACAGGCATTTGCGTGTCGTCATGCCGCCTGCTCCAATGTGGGCGTCGCCGCCGCCAGCGTGACGCGGAAGCGCGAGCCGCGCCCCGGATGGCTCTCCACCTCGATCGTGCCGCCCATGGCGTGGGCCAGCTGCCGCGCCTCGAACGCGCCGATGCCGAAGCCGGTCGGCTTGGACGAGACGAAGGGGCGGAACAGATCGTCGCGGACGAACTGCTGGGTCATGCCGGCGCCGGTGTCGACCACGTCGATCCACACCCGGTCGCCGTCCTGCCCCAGCACCACGCGCACCGGATCAGGGCCGCCGGCATCCAATGCGTTCAGCACCAGATGGTCGAGCACCTGTTGCAGCCGGGCGGGATCGGCCGCGGCGTGGAGGGTGCTCGTCCCCTCCACCACCACTGCCCCGCGCGCCCGAAAGCGCTGGACCGACTGGGCGGCGATCGTCGCCAGCGCGACGGCGCGCGGCGCTTCGATGCGGGGCGGTTCGCGTTCGGACAGGCGGGCGAGCAGGTCGTTCATGCGGGTCGCCGATTCGTTCAGCGTCGCGACCATGTCGGCGCGGAAGTCGGGATTGTCGGCGTGGCGCGGGGCGTTGCGCGCAACGAGGCTCAGCTGGCTCACGATATTCTTCACGTCATGCAGGATGAAGGCGAAGCGGCGATTGAATTCCTCGAACCGGCGCGCTTCGGACAGGGCGGACTGGGCGCGTTCCTCGGCCAGGTAGCTGGCGACCTGTCGCCCGGCGATACGCAGCAGGTCGAAATCCTCCCAGTCGAGCGAGCGGGCGAGGATCGGCCGGGCGAGCAGGATCGCGCCCATCAACCGCCCGAGATGCGGGAGCGGCACGACCACCCACGCATCGGGATGGTCGAGCATCGCATCGGGCACCGCCGCGCGCTCCGGGTCTTCGGGGTGGTCGCGCAACGGATCGAGTTCGAGGATGCGCCCGGTCGCCTGGAGATAGGTCGCCAGCCGCGCGCCGCCGGCGGTGTCGGGCAGCGCCGCCCCGTCCCAGCACCACGACGCCTGGAGCGACAGCGTATCGCCATCGGCGACCAGCAGGAGGCCGGCGGGCGAATCGGTCAGGTCGCCGACCGCCTTGATCAGCCGTTCGTCGAGCGGGGCGCCGCCCTTGGGCTCACCCAGCGTTTCGGTAAAGCGGGTCCATTCGGCGCGATAGTCGTAGCGGTGGCGGAAGAGGTGCTTGACCAGCTTCACCTTGATCCACGCGCGCAGCCAGCCCGACGAGGCGGCGGTCAGCACCGCGACGGTCGATCCGAAGACGAAGGCGGTCTGCGCGATCCGGGCATGGGAGCCGCCCAGCGCCTCGATCAGGCTGGTCGCCATGATCGTGATCGCGCAATAGGCGACGAGCCCGAGCAGCGACAGGGTGTGGAAGGTCGCGGTGCGCGAGAATTGCACGCCGCCATCGCCGGGCCGCGACAGGGCGAGGCCGACCAGCAGCGCCATGGCCGCGACGCCCACGCCCCGCGCGGCGATCAGCTCGGCCGGGACGCCGCCGAACAGATAGCTGGCGATGCTGGCATTGACGTCGATCAGCCAGAAGGCGCCGGCCGTCACCAGCACCAGCCGGGTCGCGGCCGAGGAGGTCGAGCGGAACAGGCCGTGCAGCAGCAGCAGCGCCCCCAGCGCCGCGAGCATGCCGAGCACCGTCGCGACATCGCCGATCAGGCCGGCGACCGTGGCGTTGCGCGCGCTCGCGCCGATCAGCTCGAGCAGCAGCTGCGCGACGTCGACCACCGCCACCGCGCCATAAGCCATGGTCCGCCCGAGCGCTTCGCCCCCCCGCGTGCCGGTGCGCCGCTGGATCGCGAACAGCAGCACCAGCCAGCCGAGCGTGCGCAAGCCGGCCAGCAGATGCGTCAGCGGATGGTCGGTGGCGATCCCCGCCACCGCCAGCGCCCACAAGGCGGTCAGCGCCAGCGCGACCGACAGCCAGCGGCGCGGCAGCGCGCCATCGGCCGGACCATGGCGTGCAGCCCAGAAGGCCAGCGCGCCGAACAGCAGCGCGGCGATGGCATGGCCCCAGACGACGACCCCGGTCAGCATCGCATCAGCGCGCCCCGCCCGACCAGATCACGACCCGGATCGTCTGGAGCAGGATCAGCAGGTCGAGGAAGGGCGAATAGTTCTTGGCATAATAGAGGTCGTATTCGAGCTTCTGCCGCGCATCGTCGATCGACGCGCCATAGGGATAGTTGATCTGCGCCCAGCCGGTGATGCCCGGCTTCACCATGTGCCGTTCGGCATAATAGGGCAGCTTTTCCTCCAGCGAGGAGACGAATTCGGGGCGTTCGGGGCGGGGGCCGACAAAGCTCATCTCGCCGATCAGCACGCTCCAGCATTGCGGCAGTTCGTCGATCCGCGTCTTGCGCAGGATGCGGCCGATCCGGGTGATGCGCGGGTCGTTCTTTTCGGCCCAGACGGCCGAACCGGCCGCCTCCGCATCGGTGCGCATCGAGCGCAGCTTGGGGATGTCGAAGCCGCTGCTGTACAGCCCGACGCGGCGCTGGCGGTAGAAGACCGGTCCGCGGCTGTCGAGCTTCACCGCCAGCGCCGCCAGCAGGATCACCGGCAGCGTCAGCGCGAGCAGCAGCAGGCTGGCGGCGATGTCGAACATCCGCTTGAACACGCTCGACACCATCCGCCCCGACGAGAAGCCGTCCGAAAAGATCAGCCATGACGGGTTGACGCTGTCGAGGTCGACGCGGCCCGTCTCGCGTTCGAGGAAGGTCGAGATTTCGTTGACGTGCACGCCCGTCGTGCGGATGCGCAGCAGGTCCTTGAGCGGCAGCGCGTTGCGCCGCTCCTCCAGCGCCAGCACGACTTCGGAGGCGCCGAGCAGCACGACATGGTCGGCGAGGTTGTAGATCGCGTCGCGGGCGATCGCTTCGGGGATGACCCGGTTCGCCTCGCTCATCGCGATATAGCCGACGACGACGAAGCCCGCACCGGGGCGCTGGCCGAGGTCCTTGAGCCGCTGTGCGCGCGGGCCGGCGCCCAGCACGATCACCCGCCGCTTGAACGCCTGTCCGCCCAGCAGCGTGCCGGTGACGATGCGCAGCAGGAGCAGGAGCACCGCGGCGAAGCCGACCGCATAGAGCAGGTTCGAGCGCCAGAAGGTGATGCCCGGCGCCACGAAGAACAGCACCGCGAGGAAGATGACGCCCAGCAGGATCGCCACGATCAGGCGCGCAGCGGCGAACTTCACCGATTGCAGCGCGTCGGTGCCGTACACCCCGACCGCGACCATCGCGATTTCCAGGCTGAGCGCGAAGCTCGCCAATTGCGGGATGCGGGTGTGGATCGGCTCCACCGCCATGCCGATCTGCATCGCGCGCGTGATCCAGCCCAGTTCGGCCGCCACGAGCAGCGCGGCGATGTCGAGCAGGCCGAGCAGCAGCACGGCATGGGGGATGTAATGCTTGAACAGCCGAATCATCGCGGCGATCCCGATACAGGTGTAAGGCAATCCGACACCCACCCGCTATGCCGCGAAAGCGCAAAGAAATACTGAACGCCACGATCACGCCGTTCGCCATTGTGGTCCGACCGCAACAGTTGTGGCGACTGGTCCCGCCTGTTCAGCCGGCGATCAGCATGGGCGCAGCATTGTCGCTGTTCGAACGGGACCGGACGGCGAATCCCCCTTCCCTTCGTCATCCAGCCATCTAGGCTGGCGTCAGTTCATGGAGTGGATGTGATGCGGGTACGGATCGGGGCGGCGTTGGGCGTGTTGGCGATACTGTCGGCCTGTGGCGGCGGCGGTGGTGGCGGGGGCAGCGTGACCGGCGGCAGTCCGGCGCCGACCCCGGCGCCCACCGCCACGCCGACCCCCACCCCGACGACCACGGCGGGCTGTTCGCTGCGCGAGCGGCAGGACTGGGCGCTCGCGCAGCTGCGCGAATGGTATCTCTTCCCCGAAACGCTGCCGGCCAATCCCAATCCGGCGGCGTTCTCGAACGTCGACGACTATATCGATTCGCTGACCGCGACGGCGCGGGCGCAGCGCAAGGACCGGTATTTCACCTATCTGACGTCGATCAAGGAAGAGGATGCCTATTACAGCTCGGGCGCGACCGCCGGGTTCGGCACCCGCTTCGCGCTCGACCAGACCGGGCGGCGGCTGTTCGTGATCGAATCGTTCGAAGACGCGCCGGCGCTGGGCGCCGGGATCGATCGCGGGACCGAGATCCTGCAGATCGGCACGTCGACCAGCAATTTGCGCAACGTATCGACGATCATCGATTCGGAAGGGACCGCCGGGCTGAACGCGGCACTTGGCCCCGATACGCCGGGCACGGCGCGGGTGTTCCAGTTCCGCACCATCGCGGGCGAGACCAAGACCGCGACGGTGACCAAGACCGACTTCTCGCTCCTGCCCGTCTCCACCCGCTATGGCGCCAAGGTGCTGACCGACGGCGGCAAGAAGGTCGGCTATATCAACCTGCGCACCTTCATCGATTCGGCCGAGGCACCGCTCAAGGACGCCTTTGCCAGTTTCCGGGCGCAGGGCATCAACGAGTTCATCATCGACTTCCGCTACAATGGCGGCGGGCTGATCTCGATCGCGAACCTGATGGGCGACCTGATGGGCGGCGGCAAGTCGACGAACGACGTGTATAGCTATACCAGCTATCGTCCCGAAAAGGCGTCGCGCAACACGGTCAAGTATTTCGCGCCGACCGCCCAGTCGGTTACCCCGACCAAGATCGCCTTTATCGGCACCGGGCGGACCGCATCGGCCAGCGAGCTCGTCATCAACGGCTTCGTGCCCTATCTCGGCAACAACATGGCGCTGATCGGCACCAACACTTATGGCAAGCCGGTCGGACAGATCCCGCTCGACCGGGCGAACTGCGACGACCGGCTGCGCATCGTCGCGCTGGCGGTGCAGAATTCGGCGCGGTCGGCGGCCTATTATGACGGCCTCGCGACGACGGTGCCCAATACCTGCCAGGCGAGCGACGACATCAGCTATCCGCTGGGCGACAATCGCGAACAGTCGGTCGCCCGCGCGCTCGACTTCCTTGCGGGCCGTACGTGCAGCCGCATCTCCGCCTCGACCGGCAGCAGCGCGCAGCGCGAGACGGTGCGCTTCGACGAGCGCACGCTGCTGCAGCCTGCCCGGCCGAACACGGCGCAGCGCGAGGTGCCGGGGTTGTTCTGACCGTGGTCGCTCGGCTACGCCTTCGATCATGAGAGGCGGTGCCGGCCCGCTCCCCCGCCCCACCACCTACGCCAGTATGGTGATGGGTGGGGGAGCGGGCTGGCACCGCATCCGCGTGAGCGGATCGAAAGGGCCAGGCCATGAGCGACGACGACTATATCTATGACGAAGCGAGCGGCGAGTGGATGCCGGCGTCGCAGGTCGCCGCCGCGCCGGCCGATGACGACGCGGTCGTGGTGCGCGATGCGGTGGGCAATGTGCTGGCCGATGGCGATCAGGTGACGCTGATCAAGGACCTGACCGTCAAGGGCGCGGGGCAGACGCTCAAGCGCGGGACGCTCATCAAGTCGATCCGCCTGACCGGCGATGCGCAGGAGATCGACTGCAAGTTCGACGGGATCAAGGGGCTGGTGCTGCGCGCCGAGTTCGTGCGCAAGCGGGCATGATCCCGAGCGCGATCGACCCGAGCTGGGCGGACGCGCTCGGCCCCGTCTTTGCCAGTCCGGGGATGGCGGCGCTGCGCGACTATCTGAAGGCCGAGAAGGCGGCGGGGAAGCGCATCCTGCCGCACAGCGCCGACTGGTTCACCGCACTCTCCCTCACCCCGCTCGACAAGGTGCGGGTCGTGATCCTGGGGCAGGACCCCTATCACGGGCCGGGACAGGCGCATGGGCTGTCCTTTTCGGTGCGGCCGGGGGTGGCGGTGCCGCCGTCGCTGCGCAACATCTACAAGGAGCTGCACAGCGACTTGGGCGTAGTGCCGCCCGCGCACGGCTTTCTGGAGCATTGGGCGCGGCAGGGGGTGCTGCTGCTGAACGCGGTGCTGACCGTCGAGCAGGGCCGCGCCGCCGCCCATGCCGGCCGGGGGTGGGAGGCGCTGACCGATGCGGTGGTCCATGCCGTCGCCGAACAGGGCCGGCCGAGCGTCTTCCTGCTATGGGGCGCGCATGCCCAGAAGAAGGCGGGCTTCGTCCGCGACGTTTCCGCCGGGGGGCGGCATCTGGTGCTGAAAAGCCGCCACCCCTCCCCGCTGTCGGCGCATAGCGGGTGGTTCGGCAGCCGCCCGTTCAGCCAGGCGAACGCGTTCCTCGAGGCGCAGGGACGCGGCAGCATCGACTGGGCGATCCCCCCGCTCGATACGCAGACGGAACCATCGGCCCTTCCAAGCGATTGAACACGCTTGTCCGCCACAGGGGCGGGATCAAAGAGGGAATTGCCATGAAGACGATGATGACGGCGACCGGCCTGGCCGCGCTGATGCTGCTGGGCGCGTGCGGTGGCAATGCCGACGACAAGGCCGCCGACAATATCGAGGCGATGACCGAGAACCGCGCCGACGCGCTGGAAGACCAGGCCGACATGACCAGCAACGAACAGGTTTCGGACGCGCTGGAAGCACAGGCTGAGAACGTCCGCGACATGGGCGAGGACGCCGCCGACAAGGCCGACGACGACGACAATGCCCAGGTCGAACAGGCCGTGCGCAACGCGATGTAAGTCGCGTCACGCGGCATGAAGGACCGAAAGGGGGCGCTGCGGGATCGCGGCGCCCCTTTTTGCATGTGACGGCGGCCAGCTACTGTCCCGTCACCCCGGACTTGATCCGGGGTCCCGCTTTCTTGCGACGGCGGCAGAAGAAGAAGCGGGACCCCGGGTCAAGCCCGGGGTGACGAGAGGGGTGGCGGTTTTCACGCACGGAACCGTCACCCCGGCGGAGGCTGGGGTCTCAAGCGGCGCTTGCCGTGCGCTACAACCGGAAGACCCCAGCCTGCGCTGGGGTGACGTTCGTGGCGGTTGGGGTCGACGGTTGAAATTCCACAGCGCGTTTCCCGTCCAAAGTTCACTAAGTTCACACTCGTCGCTGCGCGCGGCGGGCGCGGCGGTTCGGTTTGGGGCGGGGCACGACGATGCCGCGCTTGGCGAGTTCGAGCTCGACCTCGAACGCTTCGCCCAAGGGACCGGGTTCGCCGATATAGATGTCGTCCTGCGCGGCCAACGCGGCGGCGAGCGCGTCGTGGAGCGGCGGTTCGACCCGCTTGCGCGCGACGGGCTCGATACGGCGATCGGGGTCGAGCCAGCCGGGCAGGCGGCCGTCACTGAGGTCGGCGACCTGGATCGCGACGTCGAGATCGGCGGGCGACATCAGCTTTTCGGGCTCGGCCGGGGTGACGGGGGAAAGCGCGTCGAGCGCCGCCGCCACGCTTTGCGCCGAGGCCGGGGGCGGTGCCTCCGCCTCGCCGGGGGCCGGGCGGCGGCGCTGCTGCTTGCCGTAGCGGTCGGGATAATGGGCGGCGAGCAGGAACATCAACATCCGGTCGCCGGGGCGATGCTTCGACCCGACGCGGCGGCCATCGGCGTCGAGCACCGGTTCGACGGTGCCGTTGATCGCCCGGTCGAACGCGACGTCGACCAGCATGCCTACCGCTTGCGCAACCGCCGCATCCCAGGCGCGGGCGAACGCCTCGCCACCGGGCGAGCGACGCAGGCGATAGGCGCTGCTGGCCGACATGTGGACGGCGCGGGCGGCTTCGGCGACCGATCCGCCATCGGCGAGCGCCTCGATAAAGTCGCGCTGCTTGGCTTCGGACCAGCCGTCGCTGCGCGGTTTGCGCAGGACCGGGACCCATTGATAGGCGGCCGGGTCATAGCCGTTGGCGTCGAGATACGGCGTCTCGGACGGGACCGTCAGGTTCGAGGGGTCGAGCGCCGGTGCGGGCGCGGGCGAATGCTCCGGGAGCTGGGTGTTGGCGTGCATGGAGGGCAGGGGAACATATTAGGAACTTGTAGGACAGTGGTTTTTGGGGGATGCGTTGCAGTGGGCGTCGGTTCCGGTACACTCGGCGGATGGAATCAATCAGCCTGTCCGCCGCGCGTGCCGATCTGAAAGCGGTCATGGACCGGGTCGTCGCCGACCGGATGCCGGTGGCGATCACCCGCCGGCGTGGCGAGGGCGTCGTGATGATTGCAGCGAGCGAATGGGCGTCGATCGAGGAGACGCTGTATCTGCTGCGGTCGCCGAAGAATGCTGAGCGGTTGTTGGCGTCGGTGCGCGGGTTCGAGCGGGGCGTAGCTTTCCCCTGAAGCGCAGTTCCTCGGTGCCGTATCTGCCGAACCCTCTGGAACATGGATCACGCATTTTCATATTCGTCCGAACGGACATAAGCAGATACAGATCGCTTATAGATTTTACTTGATTGGTGGGTTAAGTGGCGTAGGTTCCCTCATAACTATCGTGGGGATCGCCCCGGACAAAAGCAAACACCGGGTTCTCCCCCGCCGCTTGCGGGGACGAAATTAGGCTGTGCAGGTGATGGCGATTGGCCATTGTCTTCGGCCAAAAGAATTGGGGCCACAACCGCGCCAACGGAAGTGACCCCTAGCGGAGGAGGCAGACGCCCACTCTCCGGTGCTTGGTAAGCCCTAGGAGTTTAGTGGACCTTCGCGACGCAATCAACCGTGCAGGCGTCTGCGCACGGGATCGCCGGAGCGCGATATGACACAGACTGCCGAAATCCAATGCATCAACAAAACCTATCGTAGCAGCGCCTATGACCGCATCTCCCATGTGGGAGGCGGTTATCCGACGCGCTGGAAACTCACACAGCAGCAAGCGATCATCGAGATCGAAACTGGTAGGTGGCGCTTCTACACCAATGTCGGCGGCTCGATTGCGTGGGTGGAGGTTGCCCGAAGCGCAGCGGGCAACAAATATCTCAAGACCGAGAACGACGGCGAGCAGCCGAACAACCTGCTCAGCCTGCCCGAGTGCCCCTGATCTGAAGTTGCGGCGGGGCGGTGGCTTTACCACCGTCCCGCTCGCGGCCGCGCCCCTCCACCATGCTGCGCATGGTCCCCCTCCCCGCATAGCGGGGAGGATCTTTGGGGTGGCACTTTCAACACAACCGCTCGTGCTGAGTAGGGGCTGAGCGAAGTCGAAGACCCGTATCGAAGCATCCGCCTCAGACGGTCCTTCGATACGTCGCTTCGACAAGCTCAGCGACTACTCAGGACGAACGGTTGCCGGGTGGGGTGTACGCCCCACCCTCCACCTCACTCCGCCGGCAGGTAAACCTCCCCACCCTTCTCGCGGAACTTCTCGCTCATTTCCGCCATGCCGGCTTCGGCCGCTGCGGTGCCGTTCGCGAACAACGCGCGGTCGGCGTCCACCTTGTCGGCGGCGAGGAACGTATCCGCCGGGGCGTTCTGCTTCGCGGCGAAGTCGCGCACTTCCTGCGTGATCTTCATCGAGCAGAATTTGGGGCCGCACATCGAACAGAAATGCGCGGTCTTGGCGCCTTCGGCCGGGAGCGTCTGGTCGTGGTAGCTTTCCGCCGTATCGGGGTCGAGCGACAGGTTGAACTGGTCGCGCCAGCGGAATTCGAAGCGGGCGCGGCTGAGGGCATCGTCGCGCATCTTGGCGGCGGGGTGACCCTTTGCCAGATCGGCGGCGTGGGCGGCGAGCTTGTAGGTCACCACGCCGACCTTCACATCGTCGCGGTCGGGCAGGCCCAGATGCTCCTTGGGCGTGACGTAGCAGAGCATCGCCGTGCCGTACCAGCCGATCATCGCCGCACCGATGCCGCTGGTGATATGGTCGTAACCGGGCGCGATGTCGGTGGTGAGCGGCCCCAGCGTATAGAAGGGCGCTTCGCCGCAGACCTGCAGCTGCTTGTCCATATTCTCCTTGATCTTGTGCATCGGCACATGGCCGGGGCCTTCGATCATGACCTGCACGTCCTGCGCCCAGGCGCGGTGGGTCAGTTCGCCCAGCGTATAGAGTTCGCTGAACTGCGCTTCGTCATTGGCGTCGGCGATCGAACCGGGGCGCAGGCCATCGCCCAGCGAATAGGCGATGTCATACGCCTTCATGATCTCCGTAATCTCGTCGAAATGTTCGTAGAGGAACGATTCGCGATGATGGGCGAGGCACCATTTGGCCATGATCGACCCGCCGCGCGAGACGATGCCGGTCACGCGCTTCGCGGTCATCGGGATGTACGGCAGGCGGACGCCGGCGTGGATGGTGAAGTAATCCACCCCCTGTTCGGCCTGTTCGATCAGCGTGTCGCGGAAGATGTCCCAGGTCAGTTCCTCGGCGATGCCGCCGACCTTTTCCAGCGCCTGATAGATCGGCACGGTGCCGATCGGGACGGGCGAGTTGCGCAGGATCCATTCGCGGGTGTCGTGGATGTTGCGGCCGGTCGACAGGTCCATGACCGTGTCGGCACCCCAGCGGATCGACCAGACGAGCTTGTCGACTTCGGCGGCGACGTTCGATGCGACCGCGCTGTTGCCGATGTTCGCGTTGATCTTGACCAGGAAATTGCGGCCGATCGCCATCGGTTCGGTTTCGGGATGGTTGATGTTGTTGGGGATGATCGCCCGGCCGCGCGCCACTTCGTCGCGGACGAATTCGGGGGTCACGTAATCGGGGATGGCCGCGCCGAAGCTCTCGCCGTCGCGGACGTACTCGCGCAGCATCTCGCGGCCGAGATTTTCGCGGGTCGCGACATATTCCATCTCGGGGGTGATGATGCCGCGGCGGGCATAGTGCATCTGGCTGACGTTCATCCCCGCCTTGGCGCGGAGCGGCCGCTTGACGACGTTGGGCAAGGGCTGGACGCCGCCCGAACGATCGGGGCCGAGCTGGCCGTTATCCTCGGGGCGGATTTCGCGGGCGTCGTAAGATTCGACGTCGCCGCGCGCGAGAATCCAGTCGCGGCGGAGCTGCGGCAGGCCGGCCATGATGTCGATGCGCGCGTTCGGGTCGGTGTACGGCCCCGACGTGTCGTAGACGTTGAGCGGCGGTTCGCCTGAAGAGGGATCGAGGTCGATCGCGCGCATCGCGACGTTCAGGGGGCCGACGTGAATCTTGCGGCTGCCACGGATCGGGCCTGTCGTTACGCCGATTTCGGTCTTTGCGGGGATGTCTGCCATATTCCACTCCATGCGGAGGGGGCGGGACTCGTGATGCCGCTCCCTCCCTACGCCGGTGTCAGCCGGATCAGGTTCAGCGGGTCGAAGGCTGCGGCCTTCCTCTCAAGCGTGACGGAACGCTCCCCCGGGGACGCGGGTGTTGTAGGCGGGTTGGGCCGGTGCGTCAAAGTGTTGCGCGCCGTATCCCCGCGCAGGCGGGGATCCAGGGCCAAGCAAACTCCCGTAGGCGCCTGTGGCTCTGGGCCCCCGCCTGCGCGGGGGTACGGGCTGGGCGGTCACTACAACAGGTCCAGCTGGCCACTCGGGCCTTCGCCCGCGCCAAAGCCGGCCATCGTTACCCCGACCAGCCGCAATCCCATGCGTAAAGGGTAGAGCGTCGCGATCAGGCTGCGGGCCGTGGCGTGGAGTGTCGCGCGGTCGGCGACGGGGGCGGAGAGCGTGCGGCTGCGGGTGACGATGCGGAAATCGGCGTATTTCGCCTTCACGGTGACGGTGCGACCGTGCTGGCCGGTCTTTTCGACCCAGTCCCACACGTCGTCGGCCATCGCCAGCACCCGCTCCTCGATCGCTTCCGGGTCGGTCAGGTCGTGGTGGAAGGTGGTTTCGGAGCCGGACGACTTGCGCACGCGGTTGGGCCGGACCGGGCGGTGATCCTCGGCGCGGGCGATGCCGTGATACCAGCTGCCCGCCTTGCCGAAGGTGCGTTGCAGGTCGGGAAGGCTCCATGCCGCAAGGTCGGCGCCGGTGCGGATGCCGAGTGCCTCCATGCGCTCCACCGTCTTGGGGCCGATGCCGTGGAACTTGCCGACCGGGAGCGACGCGACGACGCGCGGGCCGGCCTTTACGGGGATCACGAACTGGCCGTTGGGCTTGTTCATGTCGGAGGCGAGCTTGGCGAGGAACTTGTTGTAGCTGATCCCCGCCGATGCGGTGAGGCCGGTGGTGTCGAGGATGCGGGCGCGAATTTCCTCGGCGGTCGCGGTGGCGCTGGGCAGGCCGAGCCGGTTGGCGGTGACGTCGAGATAGGCTTCGTCGAGCGACAGCGGCTCGACCAGATCGGTATAGTCGAGGAAGATCGCGCGGATCTGCTGGCTGACGGCCTTGTAGACCTCGAAGCGGGGGCGGACGAAGATCAGGTCGGGACAGCGGCGCAGCGCGGTGACCGAGGGCATGGCGGAGCGCACCCCGAACACGCGCGCTTCGTAGGAGGCGGCGGCGACCACCCCGCGCCCGCTCGACCCGCCGACCGCGACCGGCTTGCCCTTCAGCTCGGGGGCATCACGCTGCTCGACCGACGCGAAGAAGGCGTCCTGATCGACGTGGATTATCTTGCGGATGGGTGGAGGCTTATCCTGCTGGCTGCTCAATGGCTTAGCTCTCTGACGACTCTGACCACGATCGACCCAAAACGCTCCGGTTTCCTCCGTGGAGATTACCCGGCGATTGCCCCGAAGGCCAGCGAAGACTGAGAACAGGAAGAGAACCCGGCCGGTCGATGCCGCCATGCGATCGCTACTGACCACCAGCCGGATAGGTGGGTGCTGTTCCGGCAGCTGCAAGTCCGCCCAGGTGTACGCAGCAGTCCCGACTTACGGCACTGGATGCCATGGGGCGCACCGCCTTCAGGCCGATGCGATCCTGCCTCCGACCAAGAGAAGGAGCACCCATCTTGCCGCGAGAACGCCGCACCCTCACGAAGGACACCGTCAAGTCGATCCCGCCGTCCGCGCCCGGCCGCAAAGAATTCGTCTGGGATGACCGTCTCCTCGGCTTCGGGGCCTACCGTCGACACGATGGCATCGTCGTGTTCGTCTACCAGTACCGCGTGCCGATGCGGCCCGCGCGCCGCATCACGATCGGCAGGCTCGGCGACGTGACTCCCGCGCAGGCTCGCGACATCGCGCAGGAGCATGCCTTCCAGAAGAGCCGTGGCATCGACCCCGTCGACAAGCGTCGCGCGGAGGCCAAGGAGGCCGACGCCTCCAGATCCCTGGTCATGAAGACGTACGTCGCCGACTACATCGAACGGCGCAGGATCGAGCAGCGTCCGCTCATCCTGCAGCACGAGCGCATCCTGTCACGCGATGTGGCGGGCCTCATGCCCGACGTCCGCGTCGATCGCATCACCACGTCCGACATCGACGCGTTCCTCGCCGAACTCGCGAAGCGTTCGATCTCGGCCCGGACCTGGGGGCTCATCTACCTCAAGGTCATCATGAACGACGCGAAGCGGAGGGGTACGATCGTTCGGTCCGCGGCCGATGCCTACAAGGTGCCCGACAGGGTCGAGCGCGAGCGGGTGCTGAAGCTGTTCGAACTGCAGCGCATCCTCGAGGCGTGCAGCGACATGCGCGACACGCACGGTGTCGTGTACGAATGCATCCTCCGCACCCTGCGGCGGAAGGAGGAGATCGCAGCAATGGTCTGGGAGGAGATCGACCAGGCCACCTGGGAATGGATCGTACCGGCGGAGCGGACGAAGCAGAGCGAGCCGGTCGTCATGACCCTGCCGCCGCAGGTCGTCGCGATCATCGAGCGTCTCCACCCCGACAAGAGGAGGAGGAAGGGCTTCGTCTTCACCTACGATGGGAGCAAGTCGATCAAGGTCGGTGCGGAACAGGATCGGAGGCGCATCGACGCCCACATCCAGCGGCGCCTCGATCTGGCGGAGGAGAAGAGCGGATCCGCCTTCACGTTCGAGCACTGGGTCCCTCACGACAGCAGGACCACCGGCGCGACGATCCTGGCAGACGAGCCGTTCGACGTGCCCACCGACGACATCGAGCTCGCGCTCGGCCACAAGGTCCCGAAGAGCAAGTACAACCGTGCGCAGCGCAAGGCCGCGGTCAATCGGGCGATCGCGATCTGGAACGGCTATCTCGACGGCATCATGGAGCGTCCCGACGCCTGGCCCGGAGGGCGTGACCTGCCCGAACTGGGCAGGTTCGAGACGAAGCCGCTGTGGACGCGGATCCGCGCCACCTGGCCGCAGCGCAAGGCCGACGATGCACGGGTGAAGAAGGCCCGGAAGGGGAATGCGAAGTAGGACCTGGCGGTCAGGCCATCGGCACCGTGGACACAGGAAGGTCGAACGCTCTACCTTCATGGGATGCCGTGGAGGGAGGAAAGAATCCATCCGCTCGGCAGATTCCTGAACGCCGGTCGGAGAATGACGGATGTCCATCGAACAGTCGGTTGCGCGAGACCCGATCGAAGCGGCCGATTGGGAGAAGTGGTACGGCGATCCGGCCAAGTGGCCCGCAAGCAGGCACGCCTTCCTGGCCGACGTCGCCATGCGACTGGCGCGGGTCATGTGCTACCCCTGGTACGACGACCTCTTCGTGGCCGCGGGGCGGACCGAGATGTCCCAACCGCGGCCCGACCTGTTCCTGAGTCATCCGGAATGGTCACCCTACCGTGATGGCTCGGGCGTCATCGGCGTCGACCCTGACGTCGAAGCGGGGTTCTGGCGTCCGGACGACTGGACCGAGGAAGAGGAGGCTGCCCTCGATCGAGCCGACGCCCACAACAACTACCGTCACGCTGGACGAGTAGCGGTGAGGGCGGTCGCACGCGGGATCGCCCTGCTGGCGGCCAGCGGAAGGATCAGCACCATCGGGATGCCGCAGGACGGCTCCCCCTCGATCCCGATCGATCCCGGCGACTGGGAACTGATCGATCCCATCGATCGCATCGCGTCCTGCCGGCTGACGCCGGGCGATCGCACGGCGCCGGGCTCATCCGGCACCCACCTCGTGTTCGTCGACGGGAACCAGCTCGAGAAACGGCTGCGCGCGTATGCCCGTGACAACCAGGTGTCGTTGAACGACGGCGGCATCACCGTGATCGACGACGGACTCCTCGGTGCGCCGAAGCAGGCTCCTACGGCGTACGTGGAGAAGATCTGCGAGGACGCCATGCGCGAGCATCTCAGCGAAGCGGAGAACAAGGACATCACCAGCGAAGCGCTGAAGAAAGCGGTCGAAGCGCGGACGAACCGGGAGTTCTCGGCGAAGGTCTTCCAACGGGCCCGCGCCAGACTGCTGCCGGACTTCCCAGAGTGGGCCAGACCAGGTCGACGTCGAGGACCGCAGGGGCCGCGCAGGGGGCACTGAAGGACGCGGATCTTCGGATGGACGAGAGAATTCATGGAAAGACATCCGGGATGCATTCCCAGGGATGAAATAGAAATGGCTAAGGTTCAGCTCACCGATCGCGAGTATCCGCACATCGTCGAAACCGGTCTGGACCGGAACACGCACGTGCGTGTCGATCTGTTCGTCGACCTCCAGGGCGACGACGTGGAGAGGATGCTGCATGCGTTCGGCATGCTTCAGGACACGCCGCCGACCGAAGCCCAACGCCTGCTGCTGATCAACTACGTCTGCCGGCACACCACCCGTAGCAACACGTCGCATTGCATCGTCTGGTCGCCGACGTCGTGCACCTACGTCTCCGCCAACGGCCCCGCCGTTGATGGCGACCAGCCTCCGGTCGCGGATCACTGCGACGCACGCGATTACGATCGCGTTCCCTTCCGAACGGTGGACTGCACCGTCATCGCGCTGCCTGAAGGCCGCTACAACGAGTACCTGTCCGTCCGCCTCCTCGACGCGGATCACGTCGAGGTGTCGTCGGCATCCCCCGCGATGATCGGCTACCTCGATGAGACGCCGACCTTCGGCACGGATCCGATCCTGCCGTTCCTCGATGCGGACGGCGACTTCGTGCCGCCGACGCACTTCCGCGGCGTGAAGGTGACGGGGGTCATGAAGGGGCCGATCCTGCTCGGCCCGATACAGCCGGACGGGACAATCCGTCACGTGGTCCGACGCTGGCCTGCCGACGTGTGGGACGCCTGTCGCAAGGTCGCCGAGGGCACACTGCCCAAGGAGACCCTGTTCGCCGCCTGGCACGCAGTCGCGCCGTCCAGTGACACCCTCAATCTCGTAGGCGTGCGACTGGCCGCATAGTCGACGCCCCACTCCGGTTCTGATCCAAGGCCCATCCGCCAACTGGCGGGTGGGCCTTTTCCGTATGCCATTCCTCTGACAGATCCAGGTAAATCTCCTGCTGCAATCTCACCCCCTGCGGGACGACATTCGGACTGTTTGAACGAGATTTCCGCCTCCTACCACGGACTTGCCAGGCCATTCCGGTCCGGCAGCCAAGGAGGCGAAGCATGAACGTCAACTACATCAGCCCGAACACCGCCAGGATGGTCAGCCCGAACGGCTACGTCGTCTCGATCGGTGCTGCGGGTTCCGGGAAGAACCGCCCCGCCAGGACGCCCGATGCCGCCGATCACGACGACGAGGCGCCGCGCCGCCGGCTGATGACCACCACCGAGGCCGCGACGTACTGCGGGCTGGCCAAGAACACGTTGGAGAAGATGCGCCTCTACGGCCGCAAGGGCGACAACTCGCCCCGCTTCATCAAGCTGGGGACGGCCGTCAGGTACCACCCGGACGATCTCGACGTCTGGATCGACCGCAACCGCGCCATCACCACCAGCGAGTACGACTCCACCAACTGATCCGCCTGCCTCCGCTGGCCCACGGCTTCAGTCGTGGGTCCGCGACCCGCCGCGGCGTCGGCAGAACGCAGCAAGTCAGCAGCGACCGGCTCCGTCCAGCGGGCCGGCGACAACGAGGACATCGTCATGGACAACGTACACCGCCTTCCGCTCGCGAGCGGAAACCTCTCGCCCGACCAGATCGCGCTGATCCACCGCGCATCGAAGACCAGCTCCGAGCCGCCCGCGCTGCTCGTGCGTCTCGCCACCCTCCTCGGATGTTCGGCGTCCAGCATCGCGGCGGCTCCGATCGAACTGATCGACCGGCAGCAGGGTCTGCTGAAGCTGCCCGATCCGTCCGGCAGGATGACCGAGGTCGCGGTGGGATATGCCGCTGCGGCGGCGGTGGTCGCGGCTGCGGGGACCAGGACGCGTGGCCCGCTCGTCGTCGACACCTACGGCAAGGTGGTGACCTGCGACCTGGACACTGAGGACTACGCGAAGGAGATCCTGGCGGCGAACGTGCCCGCAACCAGCACCTTCGACTGGAGCCTGGCGCTCATCCGGGACTCCATCTTCGGCCAGCTCGTCGACTTCGGGACGCCGATGCTGGTTGCGGCGGCGCAGGCGGGCATCGGCCCGGAGTGGCCCGAAGGCACGAAGCGCGAGGACATGCTGCTGAACCAGCGGGCGGCCGCCGACTGGTGGACGTACCGCATGGGACTGCGTCCTCCGTCGCCGTTCGTGCTGGCCCATGCCGTCACCCGGGTCACCCTCGGTGGCGGTGGCGCGAACGACCTGCATTCCCGCCGCTCGAGCTGAGTTCGTGAAGGGTGCCCGGCGCCATGGCGCCGGGTCGGGATGGTTGCGCCCGCGCACGGACGCGCGGGCGGATCTCCAATGAAAGTGACTGCGGCGCGGAGGCGCCGGCCGGCTTGAGCCGGGCGGTGGAGGCAGGGGCCGAAGGAAAGAGGCCCCAGACCACCGCGAGCGTGGCGATTGACCAGCGAAGGAGCATGCACATGGACAGCATCGGCCTCCCGGCCAGATACATGGACGAAAAGGGGCGCATCGACGTCGCCCGCATCAAGGCGGAGACCTCGATCGCCAAGGTCGCGGCGGAAGCGACCGAACTGAAGAAGAGCGGCGACGAACTGAAGGGTCTATGCCCCTTCCACCCCGAGAAGACCGCCAGCTTCTTCGTCAACGAGGGCAAGGGGATGTACCACTGCTTCTCCTGTTCTGCGGGCGGAGACGTGATCGAACTCCACCAGCGTCTCCATCACGTCGACTTCCGGCAGGCCTGTTTCGATCTGACCGGGGCCGCAACACTCGTGCCGATCGCGCTCGAGAACCCGGACCTCGTCGCGATGCGTCGCGCGGAGTCGGTGAGGCGAGCGCGTCAGATCTGGCGGGAAGCGATGCCGATCGCCTGGTCGCTGAGCGAGACGTACTTCATCAACCGCGGGATCGGCGACGATATTCCCGGATCGATCCGCCACTCGCACGTCGCGCGGTGGTGGGATGCGGACGGTCGAGAGGGTCGACGCGAGCCGGCGATGATCGCGGCGCTGCAGGACCGCGATGGCCGGGTAGGTGGCATCCAGCGCACCTTCCTCGACCACGAGGGGCGCAAGTCGACGCGGGGCACGCCGAGGCTGTCGCTCGGCCGGGTGCGGGGCTGCGCCGTCCGCTTCGGTCCCGTCGCGGAGACGGTGATGCTGGCGGCGAGCGTCGAGGACGGACTGGCGGTGAGGCTCATGTTCCCCGGCGCCAGCGTCTGGGCGGCGGTGGGCGACGGCAACCTGCCGCACGTCCGCTTCCCTTCGCAAGTCAGACGCGTGATCGTCTGCGGTGATGCGGACGAACCGGGCAGGATCGCCGCCGCCGCTGCGATGGCGGCGTACGCCAGTGTCGGTCTCACCGTGGAGGACCTCGTCCCCCGTGCCGGCAAGGACTTCAACGAGGAGTGGCTGCTCCTCCACGCCTGAGCAGCGACCCCGATCCAGTCGGCGATGCACCATCGTCGCCATCCATGCGCCGCCGTGCGGATGACATCCCAAGGAGAATGACATGCCGAAGAAGAAGCACAACTCCGTCTCGCTGCCCGCTATCGTCAAGCCGCCCGCTGGCGCACGCCTGCCGCTCAGGGAGGACGGTGGCCTCGTGAAGGTCGATGCCGTCTACCGCGTCGCCGACGTGCACCCCACCGCGGATGGGCCGTGGAGCGGCGAGGCGGACAAGATCGCCTGGACCGATGAGGCGTCCGGATACGCCTGCATCATCCGCCGATCGCCGCTGTATCAGCACCTCTGCGGATACGTCGCGGTCCCCCCGGGCCATCCGCTGTTCGGTCGTGAATACGGCACGATGCTGGGCATCATGATCGGCGTGCACGGCGGCATCGACTATTCGCACGTCTGCGAGCGCGATGCGCCCGAGGATCGCAGCATCTGCCACGTCGCCGTGGACCTCGGATCCCGGCAGGAGGTCCGCAGGACCGTCGCGGACGATCGTGATGGCCACGACGATGACGACGCGTGGTGGTTCGGCTTCAGCTGCGACCAGCGGGACGACCTCGTCCCGCTGGATACCCGCCATCCGCGCAGCGACAAGACCCCGGCGTTCGGCGTCGACGATCCCACCTACAAGACCGAGGCATTCGTCTACGGCGAGTGCGTGCGCCTCGCGGCACAGCTGAAGGCGATCGGAGAGGACCGCGACCCCCGGGCGGCCGATCCCGGTCCGACCCTCATCCCAGTCTCGAGCCTGGAGTACAGGCGTTGACCCCGCACGTCTGCGATCCCGAGCTGCCCTGGGGCAACTGGCTGCGCGGCGAACACGTCGATGGTTCGACGGTCTTCGTCGACGAGGAGACCGGCGAACGGTGGCCATCGATGCGCGCGGCGTTCTGGAACGGTCGGCTGCGGATGCCGGACCATTTCGGCAGGACGCCGCACGAACTGCTCGAGACGATGCACGCCGTGCTCGTCGCGACGATCAGGCGCAAGCCGACGATCGGTGAGCAGGCGGGAGACATCTTCCAGTCCAGTGGGCTGTACCTCCTCCTGTTCCACCTCTGGCTTGCCCGGGAAGGACTGGTCGAACTGACGGAGGATGGCCGCGGTGCCAAGGCCGTGACGGCGGAGGGGATGGCCGTGATCCACATGCTGCTCGCCACCCGCCCGTACGACGTGAGGAGGCAGCGACCGTCCGCCGCCACGATCGCCCAGCTGTGCGAGCTCGGCCTCGGCCCGGAGACGCGTGAGGACAGGCTGGAGCGCGTCGAACAGGCGGCCGCACGCTGGGACGTCGCCTTCCTCCGCCGGCACGAGGCCGGGCGTCCGTCGATCATCCTGTCGAAGCGCGGAGACGGTCTCGTGCCGATCTTCGAGACGGTATGGACGCTCGGGCTGGGCACGACCGAAAGGCGCGACCGCTTCTACGAATGGCTGTGCATCCGGATGGATCGCTGGCCAGCTTGGGGGGAGATGGCGACCAGCTACGGGTCGGATCGACTGACCCATCACCTGCTCGAAGCGGTGGTAGCGACGCTGACGGACGACGAGGTGGGCAAGCAGATCCCGGGAATCGCCTACGACACCTGACTCCAAGATTGGGACGTCGCAGTGGACAACTGCTGGAACCCAGTCCGTCATGCGCAGCCCACCCCATGCTCGACGCGGCATGGGGTGGGCTCATTTCATCCCGTCGTCGATGAAGGTACCGTTGATCAGTCTCCCCACTCATTGCGTACGAATACTTCGATCTTGGCGGCGCGATCTCGTATTGCATCCTTGTTCCACTTCAGGCCGCCCTCGATCGCCCGCCCGACCGCCATCGTCGCGTTCATCCCGCACTCGAGGTAGCGCGAGGCCTTGTCCTCAGGGGGCTTGTCCTTCAGCGACGAGTTCACCCCTGGCGGAAGCATCGTCAGATTTCCGAGCCCGTGAACATAACCCTTCCCTGAGCTCTGCGGCATGATGTGCTCGATCGATTTCGCCGGGTCGGCCGCCCAGACCTTAGCCCATTGGGACTCGTTGATCTTCGTGCCGCTCGTGGACGCCAGATGTTCCTCGTAACGGAACAGCAGATATCGGACCTCCTCGTTATAGCCACCGTACCACTCGTCCCAGGTTTCTTCGTCGATGATGTCATCGATGTCGAACCCTTCGGCAAGATCGCCTAGCCCCTCCAGTATCTCGTCGGCGTTCATCTCGTCCTTCAACACGTCGTAGCCCAAGCGGATGTACTCACCGACCTTGGTACGGCTGTCCTTGCCGGCCAGCGTGAAGATCCTGAACGTGACACGTTCCCACTGAGCGAGAAGCATCGCTTCGGTCTGACGATCGAAGCCGCGAAGCATGATGGCGATAGCAAGGAACCGCGCCTGCCCGATGCGGGTCACGGCGGCTCGACGCTGGTCGTTGTGCAGATCCACAACCTTCGCGACCACCAGCTTCAGCCAAGCCGCCGCCTTCACGATCGTCGCCAGCTTGGTTCCGGCCGCCTTCAGCAAGGCCGCCGACGCATCCTGTTCGCTCAGGACACGGTTGGGACGAACCTCGTCCGACCATGTGCCCGCAAACCTAAGCGCCTCGTCTCCGAGATCGTCATCCAGACCGAGCCGGCGGTACACGTCCTTCCAGATGTTCTGCATTTCGTGCAGCCCATCCGCTCTCGATCCCTTCTCCACATACTCGTAGATCGAGGCCATCAACTGGCTCTTCGTCTTGTCGATCCATCGTACGTCGAGGCCCCGGCTGTTGAGGACCTCGAAGACACGATAGACGGTGCCTTCGTCGTCGAGTTCATGGTAGATCATCGACAGCTTGTGGCGGATCGTGGCGACGAGATCGACGAGCGTGCCGAGACCGATCCAACTGGCGACGAAGGCCTCGCACTCTACCGCAGCGTTGACGACATTCTCATCGGCAGCCGTGACGACCGCATCCCGCCTGATGACTCCATCTTTAACGTAGCTCGCGAACACGTCGCTGCTGTCGTGGTTGGTCTGAAGAAGCACGAGATTGTGGTCATCGCCCTTCACCAGAAGCCTGCGCAGGTCCTCTCGAACCTTGCCCTCCGTCTGATCGTCGACGTTCAGCGCCTTCTCGATGGCCTTGATGAGGATCACGAGCGTCGTGATGCGCTGCTGGCCATCGACGAGTTCGACGACGCCGAACTCGTCGGCATCTATCATCCGGGTGTCCCGAGCGAGGCCGACGACGGTAGCCATGAAGTGATCGCGACCGGTCCGATGCACTTCCCTGATGTCCTCGAACAGGTCGGCTCGCTGTCGCTTCTGCCAGGAATATGCGCGCTGATAATCGGGTATCCTGAAAAGTCTGCTCTGCATGAGCTTGGCGACCGTGAAGTGCTGGGGATTGAGACGCATCGAAACCTCGCTTCGGACAATCGATCGAACCTACGCGAGCAGATCAGGCTTTCCAAACAAATCGGCGTGGCCGGGTGAAGCGATGAGCCATTGCGGAGGAATGCCATTTCCTTTAATTAGGAAACATGTCTGGGGAAGCCGATGATGTCCTGATCGAAGTCGGACAGCTGCTGTTCGGCCTTCGCTGGCAGAGCGATCTGGCAAGGGCGCTCGGGGCCAGCGACAGGATGGTTCGCTACTGGTTGTCGGGTTCGAGCGCTCGCCCTTCGGACCTGAACGACAGATTGGCCACGCTTCTCGAAGAGCGGGTTGGAAGAATGCACGATGTGGTCGTCCGCCTGAGGACGTCCGGGATAGGGGAAAGCAACAAGTGACCACGCCAACGATCTACGACCTCTGCGTCCCTCGCCAGGACGTGCTGTCCGGTACGATGGCGGATGCGGACTTCGCCGCAAGGCTCGGACCCGTCGTGAACGGGACAGGTAAGCCCGACTACGTCGATCCCGTCCGGTTCTTCGAGAACACCTATCCGACCACCGGCCTTCGCGAGCTCCTGGACCAGGTGCTGAGACGGTTGTCCGGTAAGTCCGGCGCCGTCTCCTCGGTGTTCCGCCTCGACACCAGTTTCGGCGGCGGCAAGACACACGGCCTGATCGCGCTGATCCATGCGGCCCGAAACGCCGCAGTCATTCCGAACCTGTCCGAATTTACCGACGTCACCATGTCGGGCATTGCACGTGTCGCGGCCTTCGATGGCGAAGCGGCTGACCCGACGAATGGCCGCTCGATGGGAGACGGCATCCTCGCCTACACGCCATGGGGCGAACTCGCCTATCAGTTGCGCGGTCGCGAGGGTTATGAGCGTGTCCGCGCGTCCGACGTGGAACGCCGTGCGCCGGGCTCGGAGACTTTGGCGGAACTGCTCGGCGACCAGCCGTCGCTGATCGTTCTGGACGAGATCGGGGAATACCTGCGCAAGAGCCCCGGCGCAGGTGGCCGAGATCAGCTGGCCGGGTTCATCAAGGCATTGTTCTCCGCAGTGGAGTCCTCGCCAAAGGCCGCGATCGTCTTCACGCTGGCCGTCCGTTCCGACGGCAAGGCGACCGACGCCTTTGCCGCGGAGAATGAGGCTGTGGCTAAACTCATCTCGGAGGCAGAGAGCGTCTCCGGCCGCAAGGCGACCATCCTTAACCCCACGGGTGACGACGAGACCGTGGCGGTGCTGAGGCGGCGCCTCTTCGAAGAGGTCCGGCCGGGCGCCGCTGACGTGGCAACCGCCTTCGCCCCGATCTGGACCGACAAGCGCGTCGAGAATAGGGAGGGTGCTCGGGGATCGAAGCTCATCGATACCTATCCTTTCCATCCGGACCTGATCGACACCCTCACCGACAAGACCTCGACGCTCGCCGACTTCCAGCGCGTGCGCGGCATGCTACGGATCCTTGCCAAGACCATCTCCTGCATGTGGCAGAACCGCGTCGCAGACGCGTACGCCATCCACGCGCATCATATCGATCTCAGCCAGGACAGCGTCCAACGGGAGTTCACGACCAGGCTCGGACAGTCGGCCTTCGTTCCTGCGATCAACAACGACGTCGCAGGCTCCGCTGGCAAGCCGGCGCTGGCGCAACAGATAGACGCTGACATCAACGCGGGCCTGCTGCCTTACGCATCGTATACCGCCCGAACGATCTTCGTGCACACCCTGGCCTTCAACAACGAGCTGCGGGGCATCACGCCAGCGCAGCTGCGCTATTCGATCGCCTCGCCGGCATCCGATCTCGACCTGCTGGAGGCGAGCCTCGTCCGCTTCCAGACGGACAGCGCCTATCTCGACGACCGCCCCGGTGCGCCCCTGCGGTTCAATGCGGAGGCGAACCTGACGCAGATCATCGCGAGAGAGGAGAAGAGCATCGACGCCGAGCGCGTACGTCTCGAGCTCGACAGCCGGATCAAGGACATCTTCAGTGGATCCCGGCCGACATTCGACCCGATCCTGTTCCCGGCTGGCGCATTCGACGTGCCGGATGACGTAGGTGAAGGGAAGCCGCGGCTGGTGGTCGTCAAGCACGAGACCCTGGAAGTCTCGTCGCAGCTCGAGGAGGTTCCCGAGTTCATCGCCAACATGTACACGCGCAAGGGCAGCGAAGGCGACAAGTTCCGGATGCTGCGGAACAACCTCGTGTTCCTGCTGGCGGACGAACGCACGGTCCCGCAGATGCGCGAGGCGATGGCTCGCCGCCTGGCGCTGTCCGAGCTGAAGCGTCCGGAACGCCTGATCGACCTCGCCGAACACCAGCAGCAAGAGATCCTTCGCTTGGAAAGCCGGGCGGAGTCGTCGATCGCCGTCGCAATCCAGGGTTGCTATCGCCACCTCCTGTACCCTTCGAAGGCGGCGCTCGGTGAAGGACTGGTCAGTCTGGCGTACGCCTCGATCGACAATCCTGCGACGGCAGCCAATCCTGGCATCGGGCAGACCCAAGTGGTCCGGCAGCTCGCCGCCAGCGGAAAGCTGAAGTCCCCGGAGGACGCACCCGACGCACCTGCGTTCATCCGTGACCGGACACCGCTAAAGCTCAGGCGGCAGATCACGACGGCGGCGCTTCGCGAGGAGTTCCGCAAGGACGCCAGCCTGCCGATGCACATCGGCGACGACCCGTTCAAGAAGATGGTCCGCAAGGGCATCGAGGACGGCCTCTTCGTCTACAGGCGCGAGGATCTCGTCGCCGGTCAGGGCGAGCCGATGCCGAGCATCGTCATCGACGAGTCGTCGGTCATCTTCACCGTCGACTACGCCAAGGAGCACGGCATCTGGCCGAGGGTGGTGGTCAGCACGCCGTCCGGTGGCACTGCCACCGGTGGCAACGTTCCGGCCGGGCCGTCGACGAACGGCGCCCAGGATCAGGGCTTCCAGCAGGTTGGCGGATCGACGCCCGTCGTCGGAACGCCGAGCGGCGCCGGCGCGGCATCGGCCGTGAGGGAGCCTGGAAGCACTTACGGAGCGGGTGCGGTCTTCACGCACGAGGGCGTCCTGAAGGAAGCGCTGACGGTCGTCTTCCAGAAGGCACGCAGCAGCAAGGCCAGCCGCCTCGCTTCCTTGACGATCTCCCCCTTCGAATATGCGGACGCGTTCAAGCTGCTGGCGGTGGCGGACGCCGTGCCCGATGCGATCAAGCGCGTCGAGATCGACGGGGATCTGTCCACGGCTGCCGGCGGCGATCTCACCATCAAGGCGGATGGTACGATCGGCGAGATGAAGAGCCTGAAGGAGTACGTCGAGCCGCTGCTCCGCGCGGCAAGCGAGAAGCGGTTCGACGTCGTCATCCGCATCACCTTCGCCGACGGCCTGGATCTGGCGACTGACGCCGCAGAGAAGATCACCGAGCGCCTCACGCGCTTCGGATCGGCCGCCGCGTTCGTGGAAGCCTCTGCTGAGGTGGCAGCATGATGAATGCAAGAATGAAAGCCGACTACATGAACCGGCCAGCGATCCAGCCTTCATACGAGGTACGCGCGCGACGCGCCGGCAACGAACTGCAGGTGGACATCTGGCAGATGCCGTCGTCCGCGAGTCCGCACATCGTCACGCCGATCCGCGTGGCCGGACTGGCGGGCCGGAATCTGGAGATCAACCAGATCCGGATCTTCAAGCGCCTGAAGGACGCCGGCATCCGGCTCGACGTCATGCCCATCGACGGCCTCCGCCTCCCCATCGACGAGGCAGCGGCCCTCCGCCTCGCGCTTATGTTCCGCGTGCTCGCGCCGATGCGATCGCGCTCCGCGATGGTGCAGGTGGCGGAAGGCATCGAGGAGATGCCGCGCGAGGAGGCCGCCTACTGGCTGGGCATGGCCGTACACCGCAAGAATCCGCGCCGCGTGCTGACCGCACTTCGCGTCCTTCTTACTTCAACCGCTCGCTGATCGAAAGACGACCGTATGACAACTCGCTTGATCGAGCGTTATTTGCCCATCGCCGAGATCGGCATCGAGAGCGTGCGCGAGCGCACCCCGATGACCCCTTTCCCGGCGCCCAATCGGCTGCATGTTTGGTGGGCGCGGAGGCCGCTGGTGGCTTCGCGCGCGGCAGTCTTAGCTTCGATCCTGCCCGAGGATGCGGATCGCGATGCATTCAAGCATGCGCTTGGCATTCACGGCGATCCGATTGCTGCGCGGGCGCGGATTGCTCGCGCGGACCGTCTGGGCGAGCGTCTCGGTGCCAATGCTTACGGCTACCCGCGGGCCTTCTCGCACAATCCCACGCACAACGAACTCGACGAGCTGATTGGCGACGAAAATCTAGTTGTGCTCGATCCAACCGCTGGCGGTGGCGCGATCCCCTTCGAGGCATTTCGACTTGGTCTGTCTGCCAGCGCCAACGACCTCAACCCCGTTGCCAGTCTGATCGAGAAGGCGACACTCGAATATCCGGCAAAGTTCGGTGCCGAGCTTCTGAACGAATACGATTCCATCGGCCCGGTCTGGGCGGATCAGGTCAGGGCGCGCTTGTCGAAAGTGTTTCCATCGGAGCCTGAAGACGATTGCCGCCCGGACGGCTATCTGTGGGCCCGCACAATCGCTTGCCCCTATTGCGCCGGTAGGGTGCCGCTGTCGCCAAATTGGCGGCTAGCGCCGAACGGCACGGGCGTCAGGCTCGTTCCTCATCTAGGCAGTGGTGTTGGCGACCCCGCCCGCCATTGCACCTTCGAGATCGTTCACGACGCAAAGCATCAGTCCTCCGGCACCGTCGCTGGCGGCGATGGAATCTGTCCCTACTCTGATTGCGGCCGTGCGATCGATGGCGACGATATTAAAGGCCAAGCCCAAGCGGGTGGGATGGGCGACCAACTCTTCGCCGTTGTCTATAAAAGGCGGATCATTACTAAGACCAAAACTGGAAAGAACAGGATCAAGTGGGTTCGCGGCTACCGCACGCCTGAAGAAGAGGACGATAACAGCGAACTTCTTGCCTCCATTCTGAAGGATAAGTCGCCCGAGTGGGATGCAATCGACGCTGTCCCAAGTGAGCGCATCCCCGAAGGCAACAAGACGGACGAGGCGATTCGCTATGGTTGCGCGACGTGGCGCGACATGTTTTCCCCTCGACAATTATTGGCCCACGGTATCGGCGTCGAAGTGTTCAGGGAGTTGCTCGAACGCGATCGAGCCAACGGCTCGCTAAACGAAATCCGCGCTGCTGCCTATGTATATCTCGCTCTTGGAATGGATAAGCTGCGCGACTACAACTCGCGGATGACCCGCTGGCACGTAAGCCGCGAGACGATGGTCAACACCTTCGACCGGCACGACTTCGCCTTCAAATGGTCGTATGCTGAAATGGCCTTGCTTGTCGAAGGCATGGGCTTTGACTGGGTGGTGGAAGCCACGGGCAAGGCTCTGAAGGAACTGATCGGGATGGTCGGCGGCGACAAGCGCGGCGACATGCTCGATGCAGTTCAAAAGGCAACTGGCACCATCACCGTAACCAACGGCTCAGGTGCCTCGATGCCGCACATAGCGGACAAGTCCGTGGACGCGGTCGTCATGGATCCGCCATACGGGGCGAACGTGATGTATGCCGAGCTGTCGGACTTCTTCTACGTATGGCTAAAGCGGACTGCGGGCCTCGTCGTGCCGGAACTGTTCACCCGCCGCCTTGCCGACAAGGAAAGCGAGGCGGTCGCCAACAAGGCTCACTTCAAGGGTCAGAAGGGTGCGGAGAAGCTCGCAACCCGCGACTATCAGGACAAGATGGCCGGCATCTTTTCCGAATGCCGCCGCGTCCTGAAGGACGACGGCATCATGACAGTCATGTTCACCCACAAGGATACCGGCGCGTGGGACGCGCTGGCGATGTCGCTGATGGACGCGGATTTCGTCATCACCGCGTCGTGGCCGGTGAATACCGAGGCTTCTGGGTCGCTGCACATCAAGGACAAGGCGGCTGCCAACTCAACCATCTTCCTCGTCTGCCGCCCACGCCTCGAGCAGGGAAACGAGGCGAATTATTGGGAGGACGTCGAGCCGCTCGTCGCGAAGGCGGTTCGCGAGCGCATTGGGGAGTTCCAGATCGCCGGCATAACCGGGGTCGACCTATACCTTGCGAGCTTTGGTCCTGCGCTGGAGGCGTTCTCACGCCACTGGCCGCTTACCCGCGGCAACCCGGCGCCACTACCGCCGGCGAAGAGGGGATCTCAGGGAGATTTGCTTGAGGAGTTCGATCCCTACGCCGTGCGCCCCGAGGACGCGTTGAATGCCGCACGTCGCGAAGTTAAGGCGTGGCGTCTTGGGCAGCTCGCCGACCGTCGGGCGAACGCTGACATGGACCCCGCAACCGCATGGGTCGCATTGGCGTGGGACGCATTCCGGGCGCCGCAGTTCGCGTACGACGAAGGTCTGCGGCTGGCGCGTGCCGTCGGTCTGGACATGGCCCAGGTCGTAGGACGACTGGCGGAGAAGAAGGGATCGGACCTCAAGCTGTGGGACTCGGCCACACGCGTCGCCAAGGGTGCGTTGGGTCCAGCGAACGGCTCGCGTGGAATGATCGATGCGCTCCATCACGCGGCTCAGACGGCACAGAAGACTAGCGTCGAAGCCGCTCGCGATATGTTGGAAGCGAACGGCCTGCTCGACGACGACGAGTTCAAGGTGGCTCTTGAAGTCCTGCTAGAGGTCCTGCCGCCGTCCAAGACGTTCTCCGGCATCGAAGCCGACGATGCGATCAAGCCGGCGGCGGACGACTTCGATGCGCTCGAGAAGCTCCGTCGCATCGTCTACGGCGATGAGATCGGCGCGCCGAAGCAGCTGTCCCTGTACGATCCGCTGGACGCCTGATCCACGATGCGGTCGGAGAGCGACTACAATCACGAACGCGACGGCATCGATCTGGCTCACGCCCAGAACGATGCCGGCCGCGACGCGTTCGTCGGCCTCGTCCACACGGCGCTCTTCGCGGCTTCGATCGCGTTCGTCGGAGACGTCGCTCCGCTGAAGGATGCCGTGCTGAAGCCGGCTCTGCTAGCCGCTTGGTTCTTCAACTTCGTCGGTCTTCTCGCTCTGACGATCAGCTTCCAGGCCGCTCGCTGCGCTGCGAACAAGCGGCGGTCCGCGCTCAACGATCCCACGCCTCCATCGACCCGCGGCGTAGACGTACTGAACGGTGTTTCCCTTTGGACCTTTCCTGTCAGTCTTCTATGTTTGTTCTCCTTCACGACAGCCAACGTGGTGCAGACCAATGACCGACAGAAACCATCGACCACAGCCACCGTCGTTCCCGGACACCGATCGCCGGGGCTCGACGCCACCGCCCCGCGCCCCCGCGTACCAGGCTCCAACGCCGACCCCGCCAGCTCCCGTCCCACCGACCCCGCCCGCTCCACCCGCGAGCACCTGATCGCAGAATCGAAGGCTCGCTGATGCTGCTCACGGACCGGACCTGGAAACGCAAGTTCACCCGCGAGGACGGCGACCTCGTGCGGAAATTCTACGTCCCAGCGCTCTCCACGGCGACGAGATACGATCGCATCACCGGCTACTTCACGGCGGCCGGACTGGCGCTCGCATCGGCCGGGATAGAGCATCTTGCGATGAACGAGGGACGGATGCGCCTCATCGTAGGCTGCACCCTCGACGAGGACGAGGTCCACGCGATCGAAAGCGGTCTGGCGATGGCGGATCTCGTCGCCGATCGCGTCGGCGACGCCCTGCCTGATGCGCCGGAAGGTGACGAACGCAAGGCCCTCGAGCTGCTCGCCTGGCTGGTGGCGCATGGCCTGCTGGATGTCCGGATCGCAGTGCGTTGCGTGCCTGAGACGCGCAAGCCGATCGCCGGCACGGTCATCTTCCACGAGAAGTCAGGCGTCATCGAAGACAAGACTGGCAACCGGCTGGCGTTCACCGGGTCGCTCAACGAGACCTACCAGGGCTGGAAGTTGAACGGCGAGTCGATCAGCGTGTTCACGTCGTGGGGCGCGGCGGCTGAGTACGTGGACGACGAGGACACGTGCTTCGCGAGATATTGGAACAACCGAGCCGAGAGCATCCTTGTCGTCGACGTTCCGACCGCGATCCGCGATGCGCTGTTGAAGTTCCTGCCGCCCGATGATCACGTTCCCGCCAGGATCGCCGCCGCTCGACGTGACGACCAGGACGAACAGCCAGACGAACTCCTGGCACCTGCCGTGCCCGTTCAGGCTCCAGCGGCGGTGGAACCGACCTCCCACCATACTTCCCTGTGGGACCGCATCGCTTTCGCTGCGAACGATCCGGAGGGTGGCATCTGGGTCGGTGAAGCCACGAGCCCCGTCGATGCATGGCCGCATCAGCGCAAGGCGTTCCTGCGCATGTACGGCGATCATCAGGATCATGCTCCGAGGCTGCTGATCGCCGACGAGGTCGGATTGGGCAAGACCATCCAGGCCGGCCTGATCCTACGGCAGTCCTGGCTCGCGGGCCGCATGCGCAGAGGCATCATCCTCGCACCCGCCAACGTCTGCCCGCAGTGGCAGGCCGAGCTGCGTGAGAAGTTCGCGCTGAACTGGCCGATGTACGACGGCCAGAACATGCTCCGGTATGATCCGTCCACGAAACAGATCGTCGCCACGCCGGTATCTCGGGCGGACTGGTCGCGCGAGCCCTTCGTTATCATGTCGAGCCATCTAGCCCGACGGCGCGAGCGTTGGCCGGAACTGGTCGGTGCCGAGGAATACGATCTGGTCGTGGTGGACGAAGCCCACCATGCTCGCGTCTCGCGCTCCGGTCGGAAGTCCGAACCGAACATGCTCATGCGTCTTCTGCGTGAGCTCAAGCATCGGACGCGAGGTCTCGTGCTGCTGACTGCCACGCCGCTGCAGACCAACGGCCTCGAGCTGTACGACCTGCTGTCGCTGCTGGGGCTGCCCGACGAGTGGACCGCGGACGACTTCGAGCGCTACTTCGAGGCGCTTCGTCAACCGAACGTTCCGACGCACGAGTTCGAGGCGTGCGTTGCACTCTTCCAAGCCACCGAACGCACATACGGCGAACTCGCTGAAACGCGCGCGGCGGGGATAGGCGCGGGCGGGCGAAATGCGCCCCTATCCCGCGTAGCGGTGAAGACCGTGCTCTCTGCCCTCCGGGGCGCCTCGTCGATTAAACGGCGGCGCCTGACTCCGATGGAGCGGTCCGCTGCAATCCGGATCCTAAAGGGCTGGACACCGATCGCCGCGCTGCTCTCGCGACACACGCGCGCACTGCTGCGTCGCTACAAGGCCGCAGGAAAGCTGGACGTGCGCATTGCCACCCGCGATGTCCGGGATCGCCTCGTCGACATGTCGGGGGAGGAGCGAGAACTCTACGAGGCGACCGAGAAGCTGATCACCGACGCCTACGCGAACGCGGACGAGAAGAAGCGTGCGGCGGTCGGCTTCATCCTCACGATCTACCGCAAGCGGCTGTCTTCCAGCTTTGCGGCGTTAGCCTGCTCGCTGCGCGGACGCCTTGAGCGATCGAAAGCCATCGAAGACGATATGCTCGGTCTTGAAGACGAAGGTGAGGAGGTCGACGCCGACGACACCGCTGTCCTCGACCAGGAAGCACGGCAGCTGCTCGAGTCCGCGGCAATCGAGGAATTGCTGGCCGAGGTGAAGCAGCTTCCCCCGGACAGCAAGGCGATGGCGCTCGTCGAGGAACTGTCGAAACTGGAAGCCGAGGGCTACCAGCAGACCATGGTGTTCACGGGCTACACCGACACCATGGACGCGCTACGAGACTTCGTAGCCGACCGCACGAACCGTGAAGTCATCTGCTTCTCTGGCCGAGGAGGCGAAATCCGCAGCGCCGATGGGCGCTGGCGGTGGGTCTCAAGGGCGGACATCAAGCGCCGCTTCGCCAAGGGCCAAGGCGACATCCTGCTCTGTACTGATGCCGCAGCCGAAGGCCTCAACTTTCAGTTCTGCGGATCGCTGATCAACTATGACATGCCGTGGAATCCGATGCGCGTCGAACAGCGCATCGGCCGCGTCGATCGGCTCGGACAGCGCTTCGACGAGATCAGGATCGTCAACCTGCACTATGCGGACACGATCGAGACCCAGGTCTACCAGTCCCTCTCGTCGCGCATCAGCCTTTTCGAATCCCTGGTGGGAGGCCTGCAGCCGATCCTCTCCTCGGTCAGCAAGCGCATCGCCGAGCTCGCCCTGTCAGGAGCCGTCGTCGACGTGGAAGCGATGATCGCCGCAGATCTGAACCGCCCACCTCCGGCCGTCGATCTTGACGACGACGAAGCTGCGCTGGACGACATGCCGGACATCGGACACGCGGCGTTCGATCTCGGTGATCTCGAACGGCTCATCGCCGAAGGCGACGCGCTCCCGGTCGGCTTCCGGACGGAGCGGCTCAGCGAGCATGAATGGACCGTCGAGGCCGTGACGCTTTCGCAGCCCGTTCGCGCGACTCTGGATCGTTCGTTCTACGCAGCGCATTCCGATTCGGCTGAGTTCTGGACGCCAGGATCGCCGGCGTTTCCCGCAATCTCCTTCCATTCGGCGGGATCGAACGCGCCGAACTGAACGGGCATCTCAACGACCCTTCAAGCCCGAAGTCACTCGACGTCGAGATCCCTTTTGATCCTGGCCTTCTTCGCTTCGAACATCTTTCGGATGAAGGCCTGGGTGTCCTCTTTCGGGTAGTCAGGGTTGGGGCTACGATTTGAGCCACCGAAGAGTGACAGCCCGGACAAGTTTTGCAGCTGGGTCGCAAGATCTGCAACGCCCATGCGCCGGACGACCAGCGTCTTCGGGATGCGATCGTTCAGCACCTGCAGCTGATCGAGATGGTCCTCGAGCTTCATCGCGGCTGCCGTCGAGTGCCCGGTGGCGATGCGCGCGTTGATGATGTGCTGGAGCTCCTCGTGGCTGGCCTCCACGCTTTCGGTGCCACGGCGGACATAGATGGCGGCTGCTCGCGCGTCGCCGTTCGCGCGTTCCGCGACGTACGGAAGATGTTCGGGGTCCGGCAGTACCGAGACCAGCTGGAAGCGTTTTCCCTGCAGGGCCTGATAGTCCGATGTCTCGTACGCGAAGTCGTCGATGTGAAGATTCCGCATCAACGTGTCCGGGATCAACGGATTGACCTTTTTCGTGACGTCGACCTTGTCCTTGAACTCGGTCAGGCCGGCGGGATCGAGCGACTTGTCCGGACGTTCGGCCACGCCGATGACGATGCAGCCTCCGCCGCTGTTGCCAAGCGCCAGGACATGACGTGCCAGCTTCTCGTCAGCCGGCCACTCCGCCTTGAAATCCAGATTGGCGGCTTCACCGGTATGATCCCGGAGAAGATTGCGGAAGCTGTCCCGCGACGGGTCTTCAAGCACCGCGGCCAATTCCTCCCGAAAGCCGCGCTTCGTCGCCACTGCATCGTTCAAAGCCGTCTCCCTACATGTAGAAGCTGTATCGCGGGGCGATGACCTGTCCCTCGTCCACGTACTTCAGCACTTCACCCACATGTTTCGCCGCGGCGATCGTGATCGGCAAGCCGTTATCGAACTGGGTATTGTTCCAATTCATCTTCGTCAGGGCGAGCATCTCCTGCGCGATGTGCTGGAGCGGCTGACCCAGCGCCTGGCACCGCAACATCAGCGGTCGAGGTACGTAGATCCCCGGATAGGTTCGGAAAAATTCAACGCTTCCTCTGGTGTAGAGCAGCGCCTGATCCTTGTCGAAGCGCACCAGGGATCCGCGGAGGGGCGGGTACACCCCCAGCCGATACAGGCGGGTCATCGATTTCTGCACCCAGACGAAGTCAGCATAGTCGATGTCGCGCTCGTCGATGGCCTTGTGGAAGCCGTTCAGCTCGTTGCGGTCGAATCGGGAAGTCTTGTGCAGCACGACCCTCGCTGGGAAGTGACCATGCTGATCCTTGAAGACGCGAAGCGAGTTGCTCAGCAGCTCGTACGCGTCCTCGGCCGTCAGGTGGGGCTTCCGGTCCTCCTCGCTCTCGACCATGCGCCCGCCCCGGAGAATCAGCCCTTCACCCCGTTCGTCGAACATCTGCGCCGTGCTGGTATGTATGCGCTCGCCATCCAGAGATCGATAGAAGCTAAGGCCCACGAACGACGTCCGGAGCTGACGTGCGTCCCGAGCGAGGCGCCAGGGCAGGCCGCCGGCCTTGTAGTAGATCGCGGTCATGAGGTTCCACGCGATCGTCGCCTGGTCCTGGGTCCTCCGATCGCTAGACTCCTTCAGCTTGCGCGGGATCTTGAAGGTTGGATCGAACGTGGTCGGCCAGAGCAGCTGGATCGGTAGGTGAAGACGCATGCACGCGGCCTTCAACATGCCGCGGAAGTCGAGATCGGCTCCCACCTCGACCTCGTCAGCGTCCTCGCCACCGACCGCGTCCCTCGCATTGTAGGTCCGCTGGATGATCTCGACCGGCAGTGCAACGAGAACAACGTCGGGCTTCGTACTCCGCTCGGACAGCACGGCGATCTCGTTGGTGATCGTCTCGACCACCGCGCGGGTCATGTCCCGCTGGCCAGGAATTGACACAAGTCGGGCGATCTCCCGCGGCGGTATGACCCGCTGCAGTTCGGTCGAGGTGACGAATTCGCAACGGAACGTCTCCTCGAGCCCGGTCCCGGGAAATGGCGGGAAGAGGTTGGGTTGTCTGCTTTCCTTGGCCGGAAGCCCGACCGAACACATCTCAATCCATCTCGCGACTCCTTCCACGGTCTCGCCGCTACCGACGATGCCGAGCCTGATCCGCTTGGGGGCGCCTTCCAGACCCGCATCGAGCGGGCCATAGTCCATCAGGCCGAACCTGATGTCGGGATGACGCATCGCGCCGCCGAACTCGAGCGGCGGTTCCTTGAGATGGGTCAGCTTCATTCGGCGACGTCCTCGACCGTTTCGCCCACCAGGGCGTATTCGAACAGTGGAGAGGAGGGGTCGGCCTCCTGCGACTTCCACAACTCGTCCGGCACGCCCACCTCGATGCCGAGTTGATCGATGGCCTTGAAGGAGATGAAGGGATACGCCCCCTTCAGGAGGTCGCCCTGTCCTTGGGCGATGAGGAACTCGCGCCACATCACGAACTGGCCCATGACGGCGGCGTTGTTCTCCTTCTCCTTGATCTTCTTCAGCCGTTCACCGGCAAAACGATCCGCCCGCCGTCCGTCGTACGTGAAGTGGTAGGTGGGGGTGATCTCCACGAACCATCCACCGCCAAGCCGAACGAAACGATGCTGGAAGGCGGAGTGCCGCCAGTACGACGGTCGTCGAGGATCGTCCTTCCTTTTCCCGTAGCCCCCGACGACACGTCTGCTGGTCACGTTGAGCAGGCTTCGGTAGGCGTGGTTCAGATTGTCCCGCTCACGGGGCTTGCTGAAGTAGAACGCCCCGGAATCTCGATCGTGATGGAGATGCGGCCGCACGAACTCCCCGATCGCTCGGTTCAGCAGCGCCACGAAGTCCCGCTGCCGTTCCTCATCATCGCTGTCTGACCATTCGTCGACGTCAAACTCCTCCATCGCTTCCGCTTCGCAGAGCTGGTTCCAGGGCCACCTGTCCAGGTCATGGAAGGAGAGGACCGCCTTGCCGCGGACGATCCATTCTGCACCGGCTCGCCGATCGAGATCACGAAGTGCCGCACCGAACGACTTGTCGGAACCGTGCCTCGTCGGCGCCCAGTAGATCCTCTCAGAGAATTCGACGCCAACCAGGTTTATCAGCAGCTCCTCGTCCATACGGACGCTGGGCCCGGCAGCTCCTGGCCGCGCCGCAGCGGCCACGGATACGATCCCGGCCTTCGCCGCAGGCGTGAACTCGTCGGCGACCTTGTCGAAGACGACCTTGCGCGCCTTCATCCGTTCAGCGTCCGAGAACCAGTCCTTCAGCGACTTCCAGTAGGCCTTCCCCTCCTTCAGCCAGACGAAGATGAGCAGCACGGGAGCGGTACCCTGCATCCAGTACGCGATGTCCGCTTCCGAGCACGGGAATTCGAAGCTGGTGTCCGTCTCCCCCTGCAGTCGCTCCCGCTGGCTGGCCTTTCCCTGGACCTGAAGGAGCAGGTTGCTGACCTCTCCCGTGTCCGTGTCCCGGAGTTCGATGTAGCCATCGATGCCCGCCTCGACGCCGCCGGTCGGATAGAACATGAATCCCATGCCGTTCACGACGCTCTGGATGTGCGCCATGCCATGCTGTCCGATGATGTCGCTGCGACCGATCTTCTTCATGCAGGCTCCTCCTGCTCAGCATAACGTTCGCTTTTGGTTCCCGGCCACTACTATGTGACGACTGGCCCGTTCACGAGAACGTTTTTCGGAGGACAGGAGAGCTCGATCTCGATCCGGAACCTACCCCTTCCACCCAAATGAGCCCGGAAACATGGGCCGGATCTCCGTTTTGAAAGATTTGCGAAGACCCGGACATCGTTGCGCCGAAACCACAGCCTCACGATCGATGCGTCTCAAGGAGGCGGGTGGTTGATCGATCGGCCTGCAGAGTCCACCGTGTCAGGCGATTGTGTAAGGTCGGGGGACAGCATGGTTTTCGGAAGTCTGTTTGGTGGTGGAAGGACCAGGATCTCGCTTCCGCACGTCGGCCAGGTCGACAGACCCTCGGCGCCAGGGGAGTTCCAGGCCATCGCGGCCAAGCTCGCGAGCGTCCTGCCGTCCCTCCTTCCGACGGAACAGGACAACTGGTGGTTCCTGGCCGAGCAGTATGACCGACTGATCGATGCGGCAGGCACGGCAGCGAGCGCAGCCAGGCTGTCGCCCCTCCGCCTGCACCGGATCGAACATGAAGGCCGCCGGTCGGAGAATTCCTACGTCAGGGCTCCGAACCCCGGCGTTGCCTTCCTGAAGGACGTCAAGACGGAGATGGATCGGCACGTCTCGTCCAATCTGACGGACCTGATGCTCGCCAACGTCTTCGTCATGTACACGTCCGGCTTCAAGGACGCCTTGAACGGCATACGGCGCAAGTACGCCCAGCACTTCCACGACAACTGCATCGCCCAAGGCAGCGTCGCGATGGCGGGCCGCTGGCAGGCGGTGCTGGCCGATCTGGGCGTGAAGCCCGCGCCTGCCCCCGCACCGACAAGCACCGGGCGAGCCGAAGGGGAGCGCCTGTTCAAGCTCGGCATGGAGGCGGCCGTCGCGTTCCGATCGAACGAGGCCATCGATCTCTACACCCGGTCCATCGCAGCGTGGCCCAACCCCTCGCCGTACATGAACCGCGCCAACCTCCTCATGAAGCGCGTCCGCTGCCGTGAGGCGCTCCTCGACCTTCGCGAAGCGAAGAGGATCGACGATCGCGAAGGACGCGAGTTCGGGGCGACGCTGTCGCGTGAGATCCAGTGGGCCTCGATGCTCGCCAGCAACTACGAGAACGGCACCAGGGAGAAGCTGGTCGCCGATCTGAAGGTGACCGGGCGCGACCGGGTCGCCGAACGCATCATCTGCGTCTCCTTCGACATACATCAGGCCCAGTGGGACTGGAACTCGTTCGATCGCACGCTGCTCGAATACCACCTCTTCAACGATCTCGACGACATCCGGAAGTTCGACGACCTCGCCCTGTATCCTGAGGCGCGGGAGCTTCTGGATCTCTACGATGGCGACTTCATCGACATGAAGGTGGCTCGGTCCCCGTCGGGAGACGCATATGCCGACGCGCAGGCGAAGATGCACAACTTCCTGTGTTCGTACGACATGACGGACATGCTCCAGCTGCGGCGCTACATGCTGTACCGCATCCACGACCGTCTCCTGAGCATGGACTTCGGGCCCATGCACAACGCGCTCGATTCCGACTGCGAAGGCATCATCGCGGAAGCGGAGCGGTTCGTCTCGACCAGGGTCGGAGGTCGACGGTGAGCCAGAGTGCCTGCCGGTGAAGGGCAGTCGCCCATCAAGGACGAAGAAGGATCCGGCGCGCCTCCGGATGGTCGAGGCGGCGATTAGGCACGCCGAGAAGGTCGTACGGACTTCGGGACAGGCTGGACCGGTCCTCTTCCATCCGGCGACGGCCAAGGAGCCGCACACGAAGGCGACCGCACACGGCGATACCGATGCATCGCCCGTCAATCCCGCCATGGGATTGGCGGTACGAAGCGCCCTGGGCATGCCCAGTCCTGACACTACCGCGAAGTCCGACGCCGCGAGGGCCGCTCATCCGAAGGCAGCGATCGATCCTCGTGCTCAAGTCCGAACGGGTCCGAGCAGAGTCCAGAAGACCAAGACGCCAACGGACGCCGGCGTCAGGCCGGCCCAGCCGGCCAAGAAGCGGAAGGCGCCCAAGAAGAGGACGGGTCCGGTCGTACAGCAGACGGTCTCGAAGAAGGCCAAGGCCCGCAGAGCCGGGAGAACACCGATCGCCGTCCCTCCCGCCGCTTCCAAAACCGCCAGCGTCCGACGGAAGGGTGCCGCCTCGAATGCGGCATCCCGACTGGCGATCAACGCACGGATGAGGACGGCGGCCGGCACCGAAGCGCCGAAGACCGTTTCACCGTTCCCCGAGCTGCAACGTCGCTGGCAGGCGGCCTTCAGCTACCTCCAGCGGTTCGCCGAAGCCAACCCGGATGCGTCCGACGTCGTGGAAGCGAGGCGACGGCTGGCAGAGGTGGAGTGGGAATGGCAGCGTCTCCAGGCTCTTGATCCGAACAGCCCCGACTGCTTCCCGTGGCCCTCGACCGATGCTCCCGCCGGTGATGGTGATGGCCATGGGGCCACCGGCGCCTGGCAGGAGATCGGCATGCTGGCCTATCTCGGCTACCACGTCGGTCTGTCCAGCACGTTGACCTCGGCACAACGGATGCGGCTGCTCGGGCACGTCTTCGTCATGCGCCTGCCGCCGCTCAACGGCATCGCCTACATGCGACAGTGGGGCGCGCCCGATACGGGCACGCGCCTCAGGAAGATCGCCGAAGGTCTCGCCTCGTTCGCGCGGAACGCGAAGCGCCGCAGGAACCCGAACCTCGCCGAGGCGATCCGCCAGTGGGAGGACGACCTGGAGGGCCTCAGGCGCGCCCACTACGTGGGCCGCTTCGACTTTCCCTGGCCCGCTCCATGATCGAATGGCTCGTCCTGGGCGCCTTGGCGCTCGCCGGGGGCGCTTCGAGTTCCGGAAGCCGCTCGTCGTCCTCCGGCAGTCGATCGCCGGCGCCCTTCGATACCGGCGAATATCGGCGCAGGAAGGAGGCCGACGAAGCGGCCTGGCGGACAGGCTGGGAGCACGAGGTCGACCGGACCCGATGGATCCCGCAGAGCGTCGCACACCGCATCATCGAGACGTACCCGCTGCCGGGCGCCGATCGAACCTACTTCATGACCTCGATCCAGAAGCCGACCAAGCTGAAGGAGCTGCTCGCCGAGTTCGCCGCCCACAACCTCGAACACCTCGCCGACCGGAAGGCGGCGCTGAAGCCGTTCTTCGACGGCGTGGAGAGGAACCCGCTCACCGACGAGCAGATGGACGCCTGCATCTGCTTCGACGACGCCGTGCAGATCGTCGCGGCCGCGGGATCCGGCAAGACGTCGACGATGGTCGCGAAGGCCGGGTACGCGCTGCACGAGGGGCTCGTCACGCCCGAACAGATCCTGGTCCTCGCGTTCAACAGGGACGCCGCCAAGGAACTGGATGCACGCATCCAGACCCGTCTAGCGGGGTTCGAAGGCGTCGATCGCATCACGGCACGCACCTTCAGCGCATTCGGTCTCGGGCTGATCGGCGAAGCGACCGGCAGGCGGCCCTCCCTCGCTCCCTGGGTGGGGTCCCAGACGGACGAGGTCGCCAAGATCGTCGAGATCGTCGAAGACCTGCGCCGATCCGATCCCGCGTTTCGCGAGGACTGGGACGTGTTCCGCACCGTCTATGGACGGGACCTCGATCGCTGGAGCGCGCCTCGCGACAGCGCGAACCCGTCCATCGTCACCGCCAACGGAGAACGGGTGAAGAGCGACGAGGAGCGGACCATCGCGAACTGGCTGTTCCATCACGGCGTGTCGTACGAATACGAACGGCCCTACGAACACGATACCGTCACGTCACGGTACGGACAGTACAAACCCGACTTCTACTACCCGGACGTCGGGCTCTACCACGAGCACTTCGCACTGAACCGTAGAGGCATGCCGCCGCCGCACTTCGAGGGCGACTATCTCGGCGAACGCCGCTGGAAGCAGGGCCTCCACCGGGAGCGCGGCACGGATCTGTTCGAGACGACGTCGTACGAGATCCGCAGCCCCGGATCGTTCGACCGCCTCCGGCAGGAGCTCGAGGCCCGTGGCCTGTCCCTGCATCACGATCCGGATCGCACGGGAAAAGGGCCGCCACCGCCCACCATCAGTCAGCTCGCATCGACCCTGCGGACCTTCCAGCAGCACGTGAAGGGCAGCGGGCTGACGATCGCCCAGATCCGCGCGGCGATCCCGGCCGGGTCCGACGACGCCTACACGGCACGCCTCACACGGTTCGTCGACCTGTACGAGCGGATATCGGCGGAATGGGAGGACCGGCTTCGAGCGATCGAGTGCATCGACTTCGACGACATGATCGTGGCGGCGGCCGAGCATCTCGAGGCCGGCTACGAAAGCCCGTACACCCTGATCCTCGCCGATGAGTTCCAGGACAGCTCGCGCGGTCGCGTCAGGCTCCTGAAGGCGCTGCTGAAGAGTCGTGGTGGCGACGCCCGACTGTGCGTCGTCGGTGACGACTGGCAGGGCATCAATCGCTTCGCCGGCGCCGACCTGTCCGTGATGAGCCACTTCAAGGCGTCGTTCGAGCACTCCACCAGGGTGATGCTCAGCACCACCTTCCGCTGTCCGGCAAGGCTGTCCGAAGCGGCGAGCGCCTTCGTCCAGGCCAACCCGCGACAGATCCCGAAGACGGTCGTCACCACCAACGACTACGAGGGCCCGTCCCTGGTGGCGTATGCGTCGGAGACGAGCGAGGCGTCCACCTCCCTGCTGCACGATCATCTCGACGCCCTGCGGAAGCAGGTCGCTTCCGGCGCCCTGCATGGATCGAACGGCCACCGGCCTCGCGTCATGCTCCTCGGGCGCTACAATCGGGACCGACCCGCCGACATCGGACGATGGCAGCGCTCCTTCGCCAGCGCATTCGATCTCGAATTCCGGACGGTCCACGCCTCCAAGGGCCTGGAGGCGGACTACGTCATGCTGGTCAACCTCACCGAGGGCCTGTTGGGGTTTCCGGCCAAGCAGACCGACGACAGCGTGCTGGATCTCGCCATGCCTGAACCGGACCCGTTCCCGATGTCCGAGGAGAGGCGGCTGTTCTACGTCGCCCTGACCCGCGCCAGGCGGCAGGTCCGGATGTACACGACGATCGGTGAACCCTCACGATTCCTGATGGAGCTCGCGAACGGCGGACACCTCGAGATCAGAACGGCCGGGGGTCTCCTGGAACCATGCCCCTCGTGCCGGTCAGGCCATCTGAAGCTGATCGATGGGAGGAACGGCACGTTCCAGGCGTGCAGTCGGTCGCCATCGTGCCGCTTCAAGCGTAACATCGCCGTTCGGAGCGGCGGTCCGTCGGCCGGGAACGATCGCATCGGGGCGCCCATGGAGGCCGGCTGCCGTTGCCCGATCTGCGGGACCGGCACGCTGATCCTGAGGGACTCGGGGCCCTACGACCCCTTCCTGGGATGTTCGGAGTACCCGAGGTGCCGAGCGCGCGCGCTACCACTGGAAGCGGCGCGCGTTTGATCACGCTACTGAGGCTCCTGCCGCGAGGATCGGATGTGAAGGAAGGAAAGAGGAAGTGGGCGTCTACGTCAATCTGAAATGCCGAGGCTGCGGCGAGAGCCTGACGGGCGGCTACGTGCGCACCTACGCGGGGATAGGCGAGCCGCTCATCGATTGCCCACGCTGCAGGACCGTCAACAGTCATGCCGACCGGGTCACCGAATGGCAGCTGATGGGCGGATTCAGGAGGTTCTGGCTCCTCCTCACTCTGGGATGGTCGACGCTTTTCTTCTACGGCATCGGCGGAACCGTGCTTGCCACGTTCCTGCTCGTCAAGGAAGTGATCCGATCCGAAGAAGCCGTGTTCGCGATCATCGCGGCCGCCCTGGCGATCGGCCTGCTCCGCCTCTTCCTCTACTTCCGCAAGGGCATCCGCCTATCACACGAACGCATGTCCAGCCCGACGTACCGCCAGAAGCTGAAGAGACACGGGCTGACCTGACGACAGGCCGATGGCCTCCGGCTGTATTCCTAGACCGTGATCCGGCTCCGCAGGCGGTCTGCTTTCGGGATCCGGCGTCTTCACTCAGGTGGCACGATCGCAGGTCGGCTGTGCCACGATCAGGCATCCACCAAGCGATGAACGACGAAGAGGAAAAAGGAACCGATAAGGAGACTTCGCTCTCCGGACGGGCGATCAGGCGGCAGAGACGCCTGTCGGCCGCGATAGTGGCGGATGCCGTGCGCGATCTGCGACCGCAGGCTCCCCTTGGACAGGTGAGGAGGCTGGTCGCCGAACGCTGTGTGGCCGCCGGACTTCCCATGCCCTCCCGCAATGCGCTCGTGGCGAAGATCGCCGACATCCACCGCGCCGATCCGGACGCGACCATGCTGGTCCTCGATCGATGCTTCATCGAAACCGACATCGAAGGTGAGATGCCGAAGATCGCGACGCTGCACGTAGCGATACTCCATCCACCGGGCAGGATCCTGGCATACCGGCTCATCGGGGGCCCACCCGAAGCTGCGATCGATGCGGAACTTCTGCTGGAACTGCAGTCCACCACGAGAGGCGGTCCCTCAGCCCGCGTACGCCTCGCAGCGAGCGGCCCCGTCGAGGAACACATCCGCGCCGCCCTTATGGAAGCGCGGATAACGGTCGCCTCGAAGACCTCGAGATGGAGGGGGCAGGACGCGAAGGATGCCTTGGGCGGGTCGCTTCTTCCCCACAGGGTACGCCTGCGAGTTCCGCGCTTGGAAACCGGCATGTTTTGGGCAGATCCCCCGACGGTCAGGCGACTGAGCAGCCGTCTAAAAGCGACCCTCGAACATGGACGTATCCCGCAGACCGCAGGCACTCTCCATGTCGCGCTGGCAGCTCCGCATCGGGCTCCGACCCTCATCAGCATGCTTCGCACGATACTGCATGATCGACGTAACCTATCCCGCGACTAAGTGACAAGGTATTGATTCCTAATTACTTTATGTTGTCATCCTAGGCGGTTACGCTGGAAGCGGACGTCCCATACCCTCAGCTGGCACGACCGTCTTCACGAGCGCCAACCGCAAGAGCGGCTGGCCACGTCTGATGCGCGGTCGAAGCGATCGGGGGATTGTGAATGTCGAACGTGCTCATCGGGATCATCGGGGTAATCCTCTTCATCGGTCTCGCTCTGGCGGGTGCGTTGTTCCTCGGACCTCGCTTTCAGGAGTCGTCGAACAACGCCAAGGCTTCAGCCATCGTTAACCAGATGCAGCAGATCTCAGCGGCCATTGAGATGTACCAAATCACGACCGGTACGACCATGATGGCGTCGAACTTCTCGACCAACGTGGCAAGCCTGGTTCCTGAATACCTGAAGATGGCGCCGTCAAACTCGCAGGGTCGGCTCTATGACACGACCGATGCAATCGGCTTCGGCACCAATACGCCGGTCAAACTCGTGGTGACGACGGTCCAAGGCGATGAAGCGACTGCTCGTGGCATATGCATGGCGATCAACAAACAGGCCGGACGACCGGACTCGTCGGCATCCCTGGGCCCAGTGACCCGCCCGGAGGATTTCGGGCCCTTCGTCGCCGAAAGCAAGTCGCTTGGATGTATGCACTACACGGCAGGGGGAAGCCGTTACACGGCTTGGCTCGCAATCTGAGGCATGAACAACGTCTTCATCAGGATGATGAGCGAAACGCGGCATATCAGGTCGAAGCCTAAACGCATTCTCCAGGAGGGCTTGGGCTAACTTCGGATTGGAACGACAGGAGCCAAAAGATGCGGCGCCTTCATGTTCGCCCTCGCGATTGCCCTACGATTGCTCGCACCATCAAACACCACTTCGATGTTCATTTCACGAGGAGTGTAGGGCTGACACGCATAGAAGGCGTCCATGTCGACATGGATGATCTTGCGGGTGGGGTCCGACATTGCGCGGGTTTACAATGCGCTACGGTACGAGACAGCGCAAGAACAAAGAGGGAATGGATGCTGCACGCTTGCCGTACCCCCGCGCAGGCGGGGATCCAGAGCCAAGCAGGCGAGCGGTAGCGTCTGACGCCCTGGACCCCCGCCTGCGCGGGGGTACGGAGCGCGCGGTACGGGCCGCTCAGCTGTTCGTCAGGTTGAGGAACACGTCCTCGAGGTCCGCTTCGCGCGTTACGACGTCGACGATGCCGTAGCCCTGTGCGGTCACCGCCGCGAGAACCTCGCCGGCATTGGCGACGTCCTTGCGATAGGTGATCGCCAGCAGCCGGTCGCCCTTGCGCTCGACCTTTTCGAAGCAGCTGGCATCGGGCAGGTCGGCGACGTCGCGGTCGAGGGTCAGTTCGACCGCCTTTTCCTGTGCCATGCCGAGGAGTTCGCGAGTCGGCTGGTTGGCGACGACGCGGCCATGGTTGATGATGGCGATACGGTCGCAGAGCTGCTCGGCCTCTTCCAGATAGTGCGTCGTCAGCACCACCGTCACGCCCGCCGCATTGAGTTCGCGGACATAGTCCCACAGCTGGTTGCGCAGCTGGATATCGACGCCGGCAGTCGGTTCGTCGAGGACGAGGACCGGGGGCGAATGGACCATCGCCTTCGCCACCATCAGCCGCCGCTTCATGCCGCCCGAGAGCGTCCGGGCATAGGCGTTGGCCTTGTCCTCCAGATGCACCGCGCGCAGCAGGTCCATGGTGCGGCGCTGGCCCTTGGGCACGCCGTAGAGGCCGGCCTGGATCTCCAGCGTTTCGGCAGGGGTGAAGAACGGATCGAACAGGATTTCCTGGTTGACGATGCCGATCGACGCCTTCGCATTGCGCGGGTGCTGGTCGATGTCGAAGCCCCAGATCGACGCGCTGCCGCTGGTCTTGTTGACGAGGCCGGCCAGCGTGTTGATCAGCGTCGACTTGCCCGCGCCGTTGGGGCCGAGCAGCCCGAAGATCTGGCCGCGGGGCACGTCGAACGACACGCCGTCGAGTGCCACCTTGGGCGCAGCGCCGCCCTTCCCCGCTGCATAGGTCTTGCACAGGTCGCGGATCGAAATGGCGGCTTGGGTTTCCATGGGGGTTGCCGATACGCCCGTGGGGGCCCCAAGGGAAGCATCGACTTGTCGAGGCTTCGCACCGTTGCTATTCGCGCAGACATGCTGCCTCCGCCCGAACTCCTCCGCGTCACCACCCCCCGCGTCGCCTGCGACGGCGCCGGCGACATCGCCCCCGCGCTCGGCCACCCGCGCGTGTGGTTGCAGATCGACGAGACGGGCTATGTCGATTGCGGTTATTGCGACCGGCGCTTCGTGCTGGTCGGCGGGCCGGCGGATGGGGCGGATCACAGCCAGTTGAAGGATCATGGGGACGGCGCGGGCCGGTAAGGCCGAACGTAGTTCGGACGACCAGCAAGGCCCGCGCCCGGCCGGCGGCGGGCAAGCTCGCCGTTGCCCGCCGACCGACGACGCGGCTTTGCCGCGGCGGTGAGACTGTTTCCTTACCCCGCCCCAACGTCATCCGCGCGCAGGCCGGGTATTTCGGCGATCGCGCGGGACGAGCGCCGCGAGAGACCCCAGCCTTCGCTGGGGTGACGGTTTAGGTCAGAAGTGCCGTTGCACCGCCCATACCAGCTGCATCACGATGGAGATGGCAACCACCGCCATGCAGATGAGGAACACCCGGCGGCGCAGCGGGCTTGCCGGCAGCAGGCCAGTTGGTTCCTGCTCCTCGGCCTCCACCGCCTGGATCCGGTCGCGCCGTGCCGTCAGTGTGCGCCGACCCAGACGCCGACGGCATAGGCCGCGCCGCTGCCCCATTTGAGCGCCGTACAGATGCCGAACACGACCAGCGCTGTGTTAGCCGCCGTCTGAAATTTCTGCTTCATTCGTCGATGCTCCACCCTTCAAGTTCTTCAGCCTATGGCCGACCGCCCGTGGCTGCAAGCACTGGAACGCGACCCCGGCTACGTCGGCAGCTGACGGCGGCACGGGGCAGGAATGGCGACGACTTTGGCTTGGGGGGAGGCCCGATATCGCAAAAGCTGAAAAGACGCCGTCAGGCTTCGTTGTCAGGCATAGGGCGGACCATCACGCTGCCAAGAAACGCGAGCAGGAATGACGTCCCCAGAAGGGCGCAACCACCATAGACCATCCAATCGTTCCGGCTGTCGAGCATGGCGTTTGCGTCCGACGCCAGTAACGCCAGCGCGCCGCCGCCCAGCAGGCCGCACGACATCGCGGAGAGCCATAACCGGCCGACGCGCCGTTCCGCCGGGGCGATGCTGTGGGCCATGGCATGAAGGCCCGGCACCAGACGCCAGGCAAGCCAGAGCGCACTCGGCAGGCACAACAATGTCAGGACAAGGAACGGCAGGTTCGGCGGATCGCCGGCCGCTACCGCGCCGAGGACCGTCGACAGGCCGCTCAACCCCGCAAAGGCCAGAACGGCGAAAGCATAGATCGAGTAGCTGACGTCGCGCTCGTGCATGGGCGAACGCTATGTGCCGGCACGCCCAAAGGCAACGTGGTCGCTCGTCCCGCACACCGGGGACCGACACCCCATTCCCCCACGCCGCCGCCGCCCTATATTGGCCGCATGACCCCGACCGATCCCCGCTCGTACCTCTATTCCGGCGACCTCGACCCCGCCGCTGCGCTCCGCGCCACGCAGGCGACGCTGGCCAATGTCGAGGATGGCGAACTCTATCTCCAGTATCGCCGGTCCGAGGCGTTCGGCTTCGACGACGGGCGGCTGAAGACCGCGTCCTACGATACCCATGCCGGGTTCGGGCTGCGTGGCGTTTCGGGGGAGACGACCGCCTTTGCGCACGCCAACGAGCTGTCCGAGGCGGCGATCCGCCGGGCCGGCGAGACGATGGCGCTGATCGATCCGGCCAAGGGGGCGAAGGCACCGCCGCCGCGCGGCAACAATAGGCATCTCTATACCGCCGCCGATCCGCTCGACCTGATCCCCTTCGCCGACAAGGTCGCGCTGTGCCAGTCGATCGATGCCGCCGCTCGGGCGCGCGATCCGCGCGTGTGCCAAGTGTCGGCGAGCCTGATGGGGTCGTGGACGGTGGTCGAGATCGTGCGGCCCGATGGCTTCGTCGCCACCGATGTCCGGCCGCTGGTGCGGTTGAACGTGTCGATCGTGGTCGAGGCGAACGGGCGGCGCGAAACGGGCAGCTTCGGGATCGGCGGGCGCTATCTGTACGAATCCTTGTTCGCCGACGCGACGTGGAACCGGGCGATCGACGTGGCGCTGGGCCAAGCGCTGGTCAATCTGGAGGCGGTCGACGCGCCGGCGGGCGAGATGACGGTGCTGCTGGGTGCGGGCTGGCCGGGGATTTTGCTGCACGAGGCGATCGGGCACGGCTTGGAGGGCGATTTCAACCGCAAGGGCACCAGCGCCTTTTCGGGCCGCATCGGCGAGCGGGTGGCGGCACCGGGCGTGACCGTCATCGACGACGGATCGATCGCCGACCGGCGCGGGTCGCTGAGCATCGATGACGAGGGTACGCCGACGCAGGAGAATATCCTGATCGAGGACGGCATCCTGAAGGGCTATATCCACGACCGGCTGAACGCGCGGCTGATGGGCGTCGCGCCGACCGGCAACGGGCGGCGTCAGGACTTTTCCCATGCGCCGATGCCGCGGATGACCAACACCTTCATGACCGGGGGGAAGGATGACCCCGCCGAGCTGCTGTCGCGGGTGAAGAACGGCATCTTCGCCAAGTCGTTCGGCGGGGGCCAGGTCGACATCGTGTCGGGCAAGTTCGTGTTTTCCTGCACCGAGGCGTACCGGGTCGAGAATGGCCGGATCGGTGCGCCGATCAAGGGCGCGACGCTGATCGGCGACGGGCCGGAAGTGTTGAAGCAGGTGCGGGGCATCGGCAACGACTTTGCGCTGGACGAAGGGATCGGCATGTGCGGCAAGGCCGGGCAGTCGGTGCCGGCAGGGGTCGGGCAGCCGACGCTGCTGATCGACGGGCTGACCGTCGGCGGCACCGCCTGATGCCGCTGGCCGAACTGGGGCGGTTTCCGCGGGTCGAGGCGCAGATCATCGTCGGGCGGCTGGAAAGCGAGGGCGTGCCGGCGGTCGCCTTCGATGGCGAGGCGAGCATCGGCGATGGCAGCTGGCTGCTGATCCCCGTGCGGGTGATGGTCGATGACGACGATCTGGATGCGGCGCGCGCAATCCTCGACGCGGCCGACGGGCCTGCCTGAAAAACGGGCAGTCGTGACGCGCTGCACAAATTAACCGCTCGTTAATCCGGCAACCGCGCCGCCAACGCCTGAAAATTGGTGGTACGGCACTTTGGCATGGCCGTTGCAACGTTTCCCCCGAGCAATGATGCGACACGGGGGGCGACATGAAATTAGTCATCGCCATCATCAAGCCGTTCAAGCTGGATGAGGTACGCGAAGCACTGACCGAGATCGGCGTCGCCGGCATGACGGTGAGCGAGGTGAAGGGATTCGGGCGGCAGAAGGGCCAGACCGAAATCTATCGCGGGGCCGAATACAGCACCAACATGGTGCCCAAGATCAAGATCGAGGTCGTGTGCGACAGCGAGATCGCAGCGCGCGTCGTCGAGGCGGTGCAGTCCGCCGCGAACACCGGCGCGATCGGCGACGGCAAGATCTTCGTTCTCGACGTCGGACAGGCGGTGCGCATCCGCACCGGCGAAACCGACCTGACCGCGCTGTGATGGGGGGCATCATGCAACATCCGAAGAAACTGATCGCCGGCATGGGCCTCGGCCTGTTCGCGGCGCTGCCCGCCTGGGCACAGGACGCCGCGCTGCAGGCACCCGCCGCCGCCGCCGCGCCGGTCGCGACCGTGAACAAGGGCGACACCGCGTGGATGATGGTGTCGACGGTCCTCGTGCTGATGATGATCGTGCCGGGCCTCGCGCTATTCTATGGCGGCCTGACGCGGACCAAGAACATGCTGTCGGTGATGACGCAGATCGGCGCGGTCGCGGCGCTCGCGATGCTGATCTGGGTCATGTACGGCTACTCGCTGGCCTTTGGTCCCGACGTGTCGAGCGCCACGCTGGCGAACTTCATCGCCAGCCCGGGCAAGGCGTTCCTGGCGGGCGTCACCTCGGCGTCGCAGGCGGCGACCTTCACCGCCGGGGTCGAAATCCCCGAATATGTCTTCATCAGCTTCCAGATGACCTTCGCCGCGATCACCATCGCGCTGGTGCTGGGGTCGGTGGTCGAGCGGATCAAGTTCGCTGCGGTGATGGTCTTCGCCATCGTCTGGCTGACGATCACCTATTTCCCGATCGCGCACATGGTGTGGGCATCGAGCGGCTATTTCTTCAAGGCGGGTGCGCTCGACTTCGCCGGCGGCACGGTGGTGCACATCAATGCCGGCGTGTCGTCGCTGGTCCTCGCCATCCTGCTGGGCAAGCGGCTGGGCTTCCCGACCGAGCGCATGGCGCCGCACTCGCTGACGCTGACCATGGTCGGCACCGGGCTGCTGTGGGTGGGCTGGTTCGGGTTCAACGCCGGGTCGGCGCTGGAAGCCAATGGCACCGCCGGTCTGGCGATGATCAACACCTTCGTCGCCACCGCTTCGGCAGGGCTGTTCTGGATGCTGGCCGAGAAGTTCTCGGGGCATAAGGGTTCGGCGCTGGGCTTCTGCTCGGGCATCATCGCCGGCCTCGTCGCGGTGACGCCGGCGGCGGGCAATTCGGGTCCGTTCGGCGCGATCGTGCTGGGCGCCGTCGCCTCGGTCGTGTGCTTCTTCGCAGTGACCGTCGTGAAGCCCAAGCTCGGCTATGACGACTCGCTCGACGCGTTCGGCATCCATGGCGTCGGCGGCATCATCGGCGCGATCGGTACGGCGGTCGTCTATGCCCCGTCGCTGGGCGGTCCGGGTGCGGCCGACTACGACATGGGCGCCAAGCTCGGCGTGCAGATATTCGCGGTGCTGGTCACCATCGTGTGGGCATCGGTCGGCACGACGATCGCATGGTTCGTCGCCAAGGCGCTGACCGGTGGCCGGGTGTCGAAGGAAGTCGAGCTGGAAGGCCTCGACCTCGGCGAACATGGCGAGCGCGCCTACAATTACTGAGTTTCCCTACCGGGCGGCGGCCTAGTCCCCTGCCGCCCGGAACCACAGTTTCCTCCTGCGGAAAAACCCCTGGGCCGGTGCGGTGACGCATCGGCCCTTTTTTTGGTTTCCGGTGCCCGGGAAGAAGAAGGGAGGGGTTCACGCGGAGGCGCGGAGACGCGGAGGGGTTTCGCACGCTGGCCCGTTACCCGCGCCAGCGGCCTTATCCCAGTTGACGGCGGAGGAACGGAAAGCGCTGACGCGCGACGGCACCCCCTCCGCGGCTCCGCGTCTCCGCGCGAACCTCTTCCTTCTTCCCAGCCCACAACCCGCAGCCTAAGACGCCCCCATGACCCCTTATCTCGATCTGATGCAGCGCGCCCTGAACGATGGCGTACCGACCGACGACCGCACCGGAGTCGGCACAAGGTCGGTGTTCGGGCACCAGATGCGCTTCGACCTGTCGGCCGGCTTTCCGGTGCTGACCACCAAGAAGCTGCATCTGCGCTCGATCATCATCGAGCTGTTGTGGTTCCTGCGCGGGGATACCAATGTGCGCTGGTTGCAGGAGCAGCGGGTCAGCATCTGGGACGAATGGGCCGATGCGAACGGCGACCTCGGCCCGGTGTACGGCAAGCAGTGGCGCGACTGGGTGGCGGCGGACGGGCGGCATATCGACCAGATCGCCGAGCTGATCCACACCATCCGCACCAACCCGGCCTCTAGGCGACAGATCGTGACCGCGTGGAATCCGGGCGAGCTGCACGCCATGGCGCTGTCGCCCTGCCATTGCCTGTTCCAGACATACGTCGCGAACGGGAAATTGTCGTTGCAGCTGTACCAGCGCAGCGCCGATATCTTTCTGGGCGTGCCGTTCAATATCGCGAGCTATGCGCTGCTGACGCATATGCTGGCGCAGCAATGCGATTTGGCGGTCGGCGAGTTCATCTGGACCGGCGGCGACTGCCATTTGTACGAGAATCACCTCGATCAGGCCCGCGAGCAGCTGTCGCGCACCCCCGGCCCCCTGCCCCGGCTGGAGATCGTGCGGAAGCCCGAGGCGATCGACGGCTATGCGCTCGAAGATTTCGTGCTGCATGACTATGTCGCCCAGCCGCATATCAAGGCGGCGGTGGCGATATGATCGACGCGATCCTCGCGCGGGCCGACAATGGCGTGATCGGGGTCGATGGGCAGCTGCCATGGCACCTGCCCGCCGACCTCAAGCGGTTCAGGGCGCTGACCATGGGCCGGGCGATGGTGATGGGGCGCAAGACGTTCGAGAGTTTTCGCTCCCCCCTGCCCGGCCGGCGCCATATCGTGCTGACCCGCGACCGCGACTGGCGGTCGGACGGGGCGGAGGTGGTGCATGATCCGGAGGCCGCGCTGGCGCTGGCCGGTGGGCAAGCCGCAGTCATCGGCGGGGCGGAAATTTTCGCCCTGCTCCTGTCGCGGATCGAGCGGGTCGAGCTGACCGAGGTCCATGCGACCCCGGCGGGCGATGCGTTCGTCCCGCCCTTTACCGGCTGGGTCGAGGCGTGGCGCGAGGACCACAGTGCCGAGGGAGAACGTCCGGGGTACAGCTTCGTCACATTGCTCCGTCAGCCCACGACCGCGTAAGGGGCGGCAGCGCCGGGCAACGGCGCGTGGGGGAACGGAGCGGATGCGCAGGGCGATCTGGTGGGGCGTGGCATTGCTGGCGATTCTGGCCGCCGGCTTCTTTGCGTTGGCGCCCGGCATCGTCGAGCGGTCGATGAACAAGGTCGAGCCGACGCCGGCGATCGAGCAGCGCATGGGCGCCGATATCGATCCGGACGCGCTCGCCCGGGAACTGGCCAAGCCGACCCCCGAACCGGTTTTCGCCGACCCGATCGTGGATTTGCATGCCGACACGCTGCTGTGGTCGCGCGACCTGTTGACGCTCGGCACGCGGGGTCAGGTCGACCTGCCACGGTTGCAGCGGGGCAATGTCGCGCTGCAGGTCTTTTCGTCGGTAACCAAGACGCCACGCGGGCAGAATTACGACTCGAACGGCGACGACAGCGACAATATCACCCCGCTGGTGATCGCACAGTTGCAGCCGGTCCGGACCTGGGGATCGCTGCTCAACCGGTCGCTGTGGCACGCGACGAAGCTGCGCCGCGCGGCGCGGGCATCGAACGGGGAATTGCGGCTCATCACCAGCCCGCGCGAGCTGGACGCATTGCTGGTCGCGCGGGCGAATACGCGGCCTTGCCCGCATCATGCTGCGCCCGATTTCCCCTGCGTCAAACCGACCGGTGCGCTGCTGTCGATCGAGGGGCTGAACGGGCTGGAGGGGAGCCTGGCCAATCTCGACCGGCTGTATCGCAGCGGGTTCCGCATGGCCGGCCTGACCCATTTCTTCGACAATGAGATTGCCGGGTCGATGCATGGCCGGGCCAAGGGCGGCCTGACCCCGTTCGGGCGACAGGTGGTCGCGCGGATGGAGGACAGGGGCATGATCGTCGATGTCGCGCATCTGAGCCATGCCGGCATCGCCGACGTACTGAAGGTCGCAAGGCGGCCGATTGTCTCCAGCCATGGCGGGGTGCAGGCGACGTGCCGAGTCAACCGCAACCTGACCGATGACGAGGTGCGCGGCATCGCCCGGACCGGCGGGGTGGTCGGCATCGGATATTGGGCGGGCGCGGTGTGTTCGACCGATCCCAAGGCGATCGCGAAGGCCATCGTCCATGTCCGCGACGTGGCCGGGATCGATCATGTGGCGCTCGGGTCCGACTTCGACGGCGCGGTGACGACCGCGTTCGATACCGCATGGGTCGCGCTGGTCGCCGAGGCGCTGCGCGATGCCGGGTTGCGGCAGGACGAACTGGACAAGGTGATGGGCGGCAACGCCATCCGCGTGCTGCGCGCCGGGATGCAGCCCCTTTCGCCGGCAGCGCCCGCCCGCTAAGGGGCGGCGATGCAGCGTCTGGACGGTGGCGCGGCGGTTCCCGCGTCGTTGCGCGGGGGCATCGTCGCGCTGGGCAATTTCGATGGATTCCATGCCGGGCACCAGGCGGTGGTCGGGCGCGCGGTCGAACGGGCGCGCGCCGAAGGCCGGCCGGCGATCGTCGCGACGTTCGACCCGCATCCGCGCCGCTATTTCCAGCCGGGGCTGCGGCCGCTCCGGCTCACCAGCCTCGACCAGCGCGAGCGGCTGTTCGCGCAGGCCGGGGCCGATGCGATGCTGGTGTTCACCTTCGACGCGGCGCTGGCCGGGCTGTCGGCGCAGGCGTTCGCGGCCGAGCGGCTGGTCGGGATGCTGGGCGTCGGCGGGGTGGTGACCGGCACCGACTTCACCTTCGGCAAGGCGCGCGGCGGCGATGTGACGACGCTGAGGGCGCTGGGCGAGGCGCATGGCTTTTCGGCCGAGACGGTCGCGCCGGTCGGCGACGGACAGGCGGTGGTGTCGTCGTCGCGCATTCGCGATGCGCTGCGCGAGGGGCGTCCGCGCGAGGCGACGGCGCTGATGACCCGCCCGTTCGCGGTCGAGGGCGTGGTGGAACATGGCGCGAAGCTCGGGCGGCAGCTGGGTTATCCGACTGCCAACTTGTCGATGGGCGGCTATCTGCGCCCCGCTTACGGCATCTATGCGGTGACCGGGCGGTTGGCGGACGGGCGGGTGCTCAATGGCGCGGCCAATCTGGGCATTCGTCCGACGATCGCGGGCGAACCGGTCGAGCTGCTGGAGCCGTATTTCTTTGATTTTGCAGGCGATCTGTACGGGCAGACCATCGAGGTCGCGCTGATCGACTATCTGCGCGGCGAGGAAAAGTTCGAGTCGCTCGATGCGCTCAAGGTGCAGATGGCGGCGGATTGTGACCGTGCTCGGACGGTGCTGGGGTAGCTTCGGAAGTTGGCGAAGGTTGCGGTACGTTCGTTTTTGGATGGGCGGCTGGTTCGTTTGTTTTCAATGGGTTGAAGGGTTGCGCAGGGCCGTTCCGGGCGCGGAAGTTGACGCTGGTGGCGTGAAGAAGAAATCGGTTCACGCGGAGGCGCGGAGGCGCGGAGGCGCGGAGGGGTTGCGGTCCGGGCGAGCGCATCCGCGCCAGCGGCCTTGTCCTGCGGTTGCAGCGGGGTTGGTGTCTCCCGATCGTGGGCGGGGGGCCGCAGGTGGGACATCCTCCGCGTCTTCGCGCCTTCGCGTGAACCATTCTGCCCTCGCGGAGCAGGGATATCGACGATGCAAAGAGCGCCGCGATCCTGACCTGATGCGCCCTTGTAGGAAAGCGGTTTGCGTGGGGCCGCGCATCGGCTAATCGCTGGCGCAATCCTATGACCGACACCAGCGAACCCACGCGCGACTGGCGCGACACCGTCTTCCTGCCGAAGACCGACTTCCCGATGAAGGCCGGCCTGGCCGCCAAGGAACCCGCGATCCTCGATCGCTGGGCCAGGATGGGGCTGTATGAGCGGCTGCGCGCCGAGCGGCAGGGCCGCGAGCGTTTCCTGCTGCACGACGGCCCGCCCTACGCCAATGGCGACATCCATATGGGCCATGCGATGAACAAGGTGCTGAAGGACATCGTCGTCCGCACCCAGTCGCTGATGGGCAAGGATGCGCCGTATATTCCGGGGTGGGACTGTCACGGCCTGCCGATCGAATGGAAGATCGAGGAGGCGTATCGCGCCAAGAAGCGCAACAAGGACGAGGTCCCCCCGGCCGAGTTCCGCGCCGAATGCCGCGCCTATGCCGCCAAATGGGTCGAGGTGCAGAAGGGCCAGTTCCAGCGGCTCGGCATCCTCGGCGACTGGGAAGACCCGTACCTCACCATGAAGTTCGACGCCGAGGCGACCATCGCCGAGGAGTTGCTGAAGTTCGCCATGTCCGGCCAGCTGTATCGCGGGGCCAAGCCGGTGATGTGGTCGCCGGTCGAAAAGACCGCACTGGCCGAGGCCGAGGTCGAATATGAGGATGTCGTGTCGACGCAGATCGACGTGGCGTTCGAGATTGTCGACGCGCCGAATGCGCCGGAACTGGTCGGTGCCCATGCGGTGATCTGGACGACGACTCCGTGGACGATCCCGGTCAATCAGGCTTTGGCTTATGGGCCGGAGATCGAGTACGGAATCGCTCGAGTAACGTTGCAGAACGGTGACGTTAAGCGTGTCCTCACGGCGACACAGCTCTGGCCGCAGTTTTACTCGCGCGCAAATGCTGGCCAGCAAGGCATGTTCGCAGGAGAGTATGTCGCCAAGGTAGAAGTTGAAGGAGTCATCAAGGGCTTCGACCTCGCCGGCGCTACCGCGCGCCACCCGATGCACGCACGCGGCGGATTCTTCGCCAAGCCGCGTCCGCTGCTGGCCGGCGACTTCGTGACGACCGATGCCGGTACGGGCCTCGTCCATATGGCCCCCGATCATGGCGAGGACGATTTCGAGCTGTGCAAGGCGAACGGCATCGAACCGGTGTTCGCGGTGCAGGGCGATGGCCGCTACCGCGACGACTGGGCGTGGCTGGGCGGCGAAGGCAGCGTCATCAACCCGAAATTCGTTGCCGCCGGGCGTGGCGGCAAGCTGGAGGAAGGGCCGATCTGTCGCGACCTGCGCGAAGCGGGCGCGCTGCTGGCGGCGTCGGACGACTTTGCGCACAGCTATCCGCATAGCTGGCGGTCGAAGGCGAAGGTGATTTTCCGGGCGACACCGCAGTGGTTCATTCCGATGGACCGTTCTTCTAAGCCCTCTCCCCTTCAGGGGAGAGGGTTGGGAGAGGGGGTGTCGGGTGATCCGTTGCTCTCGGTGACCCATCTCGACGGCAGTCCCCTCTCCCCGACCCTCTCCCCTGAAGGGGAGAGGGAGGGTAACGGCGCGACTCTGCGCGAAATCGCGCTCGATGCGATCGAACGCACGCGGTTCGTGCCGGAGAAGGGGCGCAACCGGATCGGGGCGATGGTGTCGGGGCGGCCCGACTGGGTCATCAGCCGCCAGCGCGCCTGGGGTGTGCCGATCGCGCTGTACGTCAACCGGGCGACCGGCGACTATCTGCGCGACCCCGCCGTCAACGAACGCATTCTGACCGCCTTCCGCGAGGGCGGGGCCGATGCGTGGTATGCGGCGGATCATCAGGCGCTGCTGGGGGCGGACTACGCCCTCGCCGATTATGAGGTCGTGACCGACATTCTCGACGTGTGGTTCGATTCGGGCTGCACCCATGTCTTCACCATCGAGAAGCGCTTCGGGGCAGGCACCCGCGCGAACCTGTATCTCGAAGGGTCGGACCAGCATCGCGGCTGGTTTCAGTCGTCGCTGCTCGAAAGCTGCGGGACGCGGGGGCAGGCACCCTATGATGCGGTGCTGACGCATGGCTTCGCGCTGGACGGCAACGGGCGCAAGATGTCGAAGTCGCTCGGCAATGTCGTCGATCCGTTGAAGGTGATCGGCGAATCCGGCGCGGACATCCTCCGCCTGTGGGTCGCGCAGACCGATTATTTCGAGGATGTGCGGATCGGCAAGGAAGTGCTGGCCGGCACGGGCGATACCTATCGCAAGCTGCGCAACACCTTCCGCTATCTGCTGGGCGCGCTGGACGGCTTCAGCGAGGACGAGCGGGTGCGGGTGGCCGAGATGCCGGGGCTGGAGCGCTATGTCCTGCACTTGCTGGGCGAGCTGGATACCGAGCTGCGCGCGGCAGCGGAAGCGTTTGAGTTCAACCGCTATGCCCGCGCGCTGACCGATTTCGCCAACGAGGACCTGTCGGCGTTCTTCTTCGATATCCGCAAGGATTCGCTGTACTGCGACGCGAGCGAAGATGTGCGGCGGCGGGCATATCGCACCGTGCTGGACGTGCTGTTCCACGCGCTGGTCCGCTATGCCGCGCCGATCCTGGCGTTCACGGCGGAAGAGGTGTGGCAGGCGCGTTTTGCCAGCGAGGACGGGTCGGTCCATCTGCTCGAATGGCCCGAACTGCCGCAGCTGCCCGCCGACCAGCCGCTGGGCACGGCATGGGCCGAGGTGCGCGTGCTGCGCCAGCAGGTAACCGAGGCGATCGAGCCGCTGCGCCGCGCGAAGACGGTGCGGTCGAGTCTGGAGGCCGAAGTGACGGTGCCGTCGCTGCCGCTGCCGGCGGACGAGCTGGCCGAGCTGTTCATCGTCGCGAAGGTGCGCCAAGCCGATGGGCCGATCACGGTAGCGCGGACGGAGGAGGCCAAGTGCGGGCGCTGCTGGCGGCACCTGCCCGATGTGGCAGTCGATGGCGACCTGTGCGGTCGCTGTGCGGAGGTGGTGGCATGAGCCTGCGCAAGATGTCGGTGGGGATCGCGCTGCTGGTGCTGATCGTCGACCAGTTCGTCAAATACTGGGTCACTGGTCCGATGGGGATCGATTATCCGGGAGCGGAACTGAACCTGTTGCCCTTCTTCACGCTGCGCTTCGTCCAGAATTTCGGCGTGTCGCTGGGGTTATTGCAGGCCGGCAGCGAATTCGCGCGCTGGGCACTGGTCGCGATGACCGCGATCATCGCCACCGGCGTGGCGGTATGGATCCGGCGCGAGACGCAGAAGCCCGAGCTGATCGGCCTGGGGCTGGTGCTGGGCGGGGCGCTGGGCAACATCATCGACCGGGTCCGTTTCGGCTATGTCGTCGACTATGCCGACTTCCATGTTTTCGGCTACAGCCCGTTTCTGGTATTCAACATCGCCGATGCGGCGATTTCGATCGGTGTCGTGATCCTGCTCGTCCGCGCGCTGTTCACGCCGAAGCCGAAGCACGATGTTCCTGTGGAGAAGGCCAATGCGTAAGTTTGTCGTCATCAGCAGCCTCGGCCTGATCCTTGCCGGGTGTCAGGGCAATGCCCTGAACCGCCAGCGCCCCGACGAATTCGCCGTCGCGCGCCAGGCGCCGCTGGTGATCCCGCCCGATTATGCGCTGGTGCCGCCGCAGCCGGGCGCACCGCGTCCGCAGGACACCGCCGCCTCGACCCAGGCGATGCAGGCGCTGTTCGGCGGCCCGGCGCAGCGTAGCGCGACCGAGCGGCTGACGCTGGAACAGGCCGGCGGTGCCGGTGCGGCCGATGCGGGGATCCGCTCGGGCGTGGCCGATCCGGGGACGAACGTCGTCGACAAGGGTTCGACGACCCGCGACATCATCGCGGCGCCGGCGGGTGACGGGCAGACGGCGCGGACGACCACGCCGTAAGGGGTTTGGTTTCGGGTTTGGGAAAGGCCGGTTGCCCCACGGGGTGACCGGCCTTTCTTTTGCCCTACCTGCTCCCCGCCCCCCTTCGTTTGCTTCGAGCGCAGGTTCGAGCCTGTCGAGAACCATAGTCGAGAAGGCGGTGTCCCCAAACGGGGTGTTCTCGACCGACGCTTCTCGACAAGCTCGAAGCTGCTCGAACCGAATGGGATTTGGTTTGGTTAAAGCTCTTTGCGTTTGCCCTGAGTAGCCATTGAGCGAAGTCGAAATGGCGTATCGAAGGATTGCCTGAGGCGGGTGCTTCGATACGGGTCTTCGACTGCGCTCAGCCCCTACTCAGCACGAACGGGGTTTACGTTTCTTCGTCCCTTCAGAACGCCGCGGTCAGCGACACCACCACCGTGCTGGCGCCGATCGGGCTGCCGTTGGTGGTCTTGCTGAAGTTCGGCTGGAGATAGGCGACTTCGCTGTTCGACAGGTCGGTGTCGACATAGGCGACGCCCAGCGTCAGGTTCTTGTAGGCGAAGTCGGCACCGAGCAGCCAGTCCCAGTATTTGCCGGTCGGCGCCATGCTGGTGCCGTTGGGGCCGAGGCCGGGATTGCCGTCCGAATAGCCGATATGCGCCTTGAGTGTGACGGGCGTGTTCGGCACGCCGGCGGCGGCGTCACCCGACAGGTAGATATTGTCTTCCTTGCGCCCGTCGCCCGGGATCAGCGGGGTGGCCGAGGCGGTGACGTAGCTGAGCGAGGTCTGCTTGGGCGCATAGAACACGCCGGCGGTCAGCGTGGCCGGGCCGGCGGTGCCCGAGACCTTGCCATAGAATTCGACGACGTCGGTTTCGTCGAAGCCGCCCGGATAGGTGTACCAGGTGACGCCGGCATCGACGGTCGCGTCGCCGAAGCTGTGCTTGTAGCCGGCGATCAGGTCGAGTTCGAGATTGGCGCCGCCGAACGTGCCCCAGCCGGCGAGGTTCGAACCCCAGGTACCGATATAGACGCCGCTTTCATGGGCGACGGTGATGCCGCCCTGGACCGCGACATTCTTGTCGGTCTGCGACACGCCGCGGAAGCGATAGTCGGACGCGACGGTCGCGCTGCCGCTGATGGTGATCGGTTCGGGCGGCGCGGTGTCCTGCGCAAAGGCGGGCATGGCGGTGGTGGCGGCGAGGATCGCGGCCGGGAGGAAGGTCGAGAATCGCATCGTAAACCCTTTCTAGGTTCCGTGGTGATTCTCCTGCGTTCGAAGGTCGCCGCGATTCGGTGGACCTGCTGGCCCGGGCGGTCTGACCCTCTGCGACCGAATATGTCGAAGCGTGCCGCGCCGCACAATGGAAATTGCGTAGGGTACGGATACGACACACCCGCTGTTGCAGGGGCGCAACAGCGGGTGGGCTTGGCTGGATCTCCTGGACGACGTCACCCCAGCGGACGCTGGGGTCTCCTGCGGCTAGGCGCAGGCTTCATTACCGGGAGATCCCAGCCTTCGCCGGGATGACGTATCGAGCAGGATCCGGCCGGGGGTCAGGCGCGGATGGCGAGGATCGCGTCGATCTCCACGACGGCGCCGAGCGGCAGGACCGGCACGCCGACCGCGCTGCGGGCGTGGCGGCCGGCATCGCCGAACAGCTCGACCATCAGTTCCGATGCGCCATTGGCGACCTTGGGCTGGTCGGTGAAGCTGCCGGCCGAGTTGACGAACACGCCGAGCTTCACGACGCGCTCGATCCGGTCGAGGCTGCCCAGCGCCTTTTCGGCCTGGGCGAGGATCATCAGCGCACACTTCTGCGCCGCGCTGGTGGCATAGGCGAGGTCGCGGTCCTCGCCGGCGCGGCCGGTCATCAGGTTGCCGTCCTCGAAGGGCAGCTGGCCCGACAGGTGGAGCAGGCCGCCGGCCTCTACCGCGGGGACATAGGCCGCGACGGGGGCGGCGGCGACGGGGAGCGACAGGCCGCGTTCGGCCAGCTTTGCGGGGATATCATAAGCCATGGAGCGTTCCTTTCGTGGATAGCGGATGGGGTCAAGCCTGCGCGGGCCGTCCCGTGGCGAAGCGGGCCTCGATCCACGCCTGCGCCTCGACCCAGTCGTCGATGCGGGCATGGGCGGCGGCGGCGGGGGGCACATGGATGGCGAGGTCGGGTTCGGACACCATGTGCAGCCGGTACACCTGCGGCGCGGTGTCGGCTACCGACTGATGATGCACCGCCAGGTCGTCGACGAACACCGCGACGCTGGGGTCGTATTCGGCCAGCAGCCGCGCGACCGGCGGCCCCTTGCCCCCCTGGTTGCATTCGACGCGGTGGACGATGCCGTGCTCGGCCAGCTGGTCGATACGGTGGGCGCGGCAATGGTCCTGCAGGTTGGTCAGGACGACGATATCGGCCTGGGTCGCCAGCGCCGCCAGTGCCTCGCGGGCATGGGGGACGAGGGTCTGGCGCGCCATCTGGCCGGGAAAGAAGCCGTCGAGATAGCTCCACATCTCCGCGCGGTCGAGCACGGTGCCGTCGGCGCGGGTCATCGACGTCGCGAAATCGCCCCCGGCCATGTCGAACGCGATCGCATGTTCCTCGCCCAGCCAGGTCCCGAAATGGCGGACCATGTGCAGCAGGACTTCGTCGCAATCGGTGATGAGCAGGGGTTTCATGCGGTCTCCAGTTCGGCGCGCGCCCGGACCAGGGCGGTCGGGGGCACGGCCAGCGCCTCGGCACAGGCGATGAGGTCGGGTTCGTAACTTTCGAGATGGCTGAGCAGTTGCGCGAGGAAGCCGGGGTCGCCCGCCCGCGCGCGCAGCTCGGCAGGGTCGATGCCGGTCAGCGCGAGGAACCGGTCGCGCCGGCTATCGTCGCCGATCACCCACACCAGCGCGTTGAGGCCCAGGGTCGCCGCGTCTTCATTTGTTTCCGGCCTGCGCATCGCCTAGACAGCCTTTCGAACTTCCAACGGGATGTGATGCGCGTGGCAAAAAGGGTACTCGTTGTCGAGGACAACGAACTGAACCTGAAGCTGTTCTGCGACCTGTTGCGCGCGCATGGCTTCGAAACCGAACCGGTCCGCGACGGGCGCGAGGCGGTGGCGAAGGCACGGGCGTTCCTGCCGGACCTGATCATCACCGACATCCAGTTGCCGCACATGACGGGGCTGGAGCTGATCCAGATGCTGAAGGCCGATGCGCGCTTACGCACCGTGCCGATCATGGCGGTCACCGCCTATTCGGGGCGCGACGACGAGGACCGGGTGCGGACCGCGGGCGCGAACGCCTATGTGACCAAGCCGATTTCGGTGGTGCGCTTCGTGGGCGAAGTGCGGGCGTTGCTGCCGGTGGAGGAGGTTCGGCGGGTGGAGGGCGAGTCGGACAACGACACCCCGCCCTTACCGTCACCCCGGACTTGATCCGGGGTCCCGCTTGTTAGCCGACCGTCGTAGAAGAAGAAGCGGGACCCCGGGTCAAGCCCGGGGTGACGGTGGGGTTAGGCCGGTGGCCGACCTCACTCCCAATCGACCCGCGCGACCAGCATGGTGAGGGCGGCGGCCAGTGCCGCGACGACCCAGAGCGCCGCCAGGCCCAGCCAGTTCCAGCCAACCCCGCCGATCGCCACCCCGGCAACGAAGCCGAGCCACAGCAGCAGGTCGCGGCGCGGGCCCGGTGCGGTACGGTCACCCATCAGGCGGCGGGCGAGGCGCTGGCCGATGCGGACCAGCGTGCCGGTCATGTAGGTCAGCCCGACGCGGACCTCGCCATCGGGCGCGACGACGCCATTCTGCGCGCCCATCGCGGCGGCGAGCAGCAGCATGGCGAGGGTCAGCGGCGCAAAGGTTGCGAGGGCCGCGCCCAGCGCCAGCAGGATGGTGACGAGCCCCATCACCGCCTCCGCCCGACGCGCAGGCCCCAGCCGCTCGCTCGCCGCCGCGCCGGCGATGGTGCCGAACATCGCGCCGGCGACGAACGACAGCACCAGCGCGGCAGCGGTCGCGGCGGCGCCGTTCCAGCCATGGGCGAGGCCGACGCCGAAGCGGGTCGAGTTGCCCGACATGAACGAGGCGAAGAAGCCGCCGAGGCCGCTGAAAGCCAGCGCATCGACAATGCCGGCCAGCGCGGCGAGCAGCATGGTGACGAGGGTGGCGGCGGGGGTCAGACGACGCATGATGCTCCTATTGCCCGATCGGCGGGGGGCGGGGCAATGCCCCCGTCGCCCGATCCGCCGGCGTGGACGCGGCGCCGGCCGCTCCGACACCCGCACCCGATCCTTTCCGGGTGGGAATGGGGGCGGCCACCGCCTCGACCCGGCATCACTGGATCAGACCCTGCAGGTACGATAGCGAGGCGGGATGGTTCCCTCTCCGCAGGCGCTGGGGCAGATGCTCGGCGCGCTCGACATGATCGGCATCGCGGTGTTCGCCGCGTCGGGCGCGCTGGCGGCGACGCGCGCGGCGCAGACCTTCGTCACCGCCGCCTTCTTTGCGCTCATCACCGGGGTCGGCGGGGGGACGGTGCGCGACCTGCTGATCGGCGCGCCGGTATTCTGGGTGCACGGGTCGCCGGTCGCGGCGATCTGTGTCGGGATGGCGCTGCTGGTGTGGTTCACCCCCGAACATTGGTGGCACGACAAGGCGCTCGACTGGCTCGATGCCGCGGGCCTCGCGGCCTATGGTGTGTTCGGCGCGGCCAAGGCGCTGAGCTATGGCGTGCCGCCCCTGCAGGCGGGGATGATGGGCGTGCTGACCGCGTGCGTCGGCGGCATATTGCGCGACGTTCTGGCGGGCGTGCCGTCGATCCTGATGCGGCCGGAGCTGTATGTGACGGCGGCGGCGCTGGCGGCGGGGCTGCATGTCGTGCTGGTGGGCTGCGGGCTGCCGCCGTTCGTCGCGGCGCTGCCGGCGGCGGCGGCGGGGTTCGCGTTGCGCGGGGCGGCGATCCGGTTCCGGATCGCGCTGCCGGCGTATCGGGGGAAACGGTAGGGTTGCCCGGCCCATCCTGCCCCCGCCGTTCGTCCTGAGTAGCCGCTGAGCTTGTCGAAGCGGCGTATCGAAGGACTGGCCCCAAGTGCTTCGATACGGGCCTTCGACAAGCTCAGTCCCTACTCAGCACGAACGGTTGGGGTGTGAAGCCATGCCGATAGGATACTCTCCGGCCCTGACCTCTTACCCGTTTGCTTCGAGCGTAGGTTCGAGCCTGTCGAGAACCGTAGTCGAGAAGGGGGTTGCCCCAAGAGAGGCGTTCTCGACGAGGGTTGGGTCGGATTGTCCCCCGGACAATCCTGAACCATGCGGGGCATGGTTCACCCAACCCTCTTCTCGACAAGCTCGAAGCTGCTCGAACCGAACGGGGAGGTAGGAGGCGGGGTCAGCCCCGCACCACCCCCGTCTCACTGAACGGCTTGGGCTCCCTTGGCGGCACCGCGCTGTCGTTCAGCTGGCATTGCCAGAAGCCGACATCGATCCAGCGCCCCTGCTTGAAGCCGATCTCGCGATACACCCCGGCGCGGCGGAAGCCGACCGCTTCGTGCAGCGTGATCGAGGCGTCGTTGGGCAGCGACAGCACGCCGATCGCCTGGGTAAAGCCCTGCGCCCTGAGCGTGTCGACCAGCGCTTCGTAGAGCAGCCGCCCTGTCCCCTTCTGTTGCGCGCCGCCGGCCATGTAGATCGAGGTTTCGACGACATAGCGGTACGCCGGGCGGTCGCGGAAGCGGGTGGCATAGGCATAGCCGAGCACCGCGTCGCCATCCGCCTCCCCCGTCGTCGCGACCATCCAGGGGTAGAAGCCATCGCTGGCCGCCATCCGGTGGCGGATCGCGCGGGCGTCGGGGGCCTCGGTCTCGAACGAGACGGTGCCGCCCAGCACATAGGGGGCATAGATCGCGGCGATGGCGGCGGCGTCCTCGCTGCGGGCGGGGCGGATCGCGATCATGCGAACCACCGCGCGACGATCAGGTCGAACAGCGAGGCATCCTCCGCCGATGCCCGGACCGGCCCCAGCCCGCCGCATTCGAGGCAGCGCGCCTGCACCCCCGCCGGCGCGGTCAGCATCCGCCGCGCGTCGCCCAGCGCCTGCGCCAGGACGCTGCGCTGTTCGATCGCGACGCGGCCGAGCAGGTCGGTCGCCGCCTGGTCCGGCGCGTCGCCGCGCTGACGGTCGGCAAAGCCCTTCAGCGCCTTTTCCAGCGGCGAGGGTTCCTTTTCGAGATAGACGGTCTGCACCTTGGCCGGATCGAGCCCGGCGCGGCGGGCGGCTTCGCCGACGGCATCGGTCAGGTTGCCGAACCGGTCGACCAGCTTCAGCTGACGCGCGGTGCCACCGTCCCACACCCGGCCCTGCCCGATCTGATCGACGCGTGCCTGGGGCAGCCCGCGCGACTGGGCGACCATCCCGGTGAAGCGGGCATAGATATGCTCGACCCCGCTCTGCATGATCGTGTCGAACGCCGGATTGGTGCCGCGCAGCACGTCGGGCTGGCCGCTCAAGGGCGTAGTGCCGACGCCGTCGGCGGTGACGCCGATCTTGGACAGCGTGTTCTCGAAGGTGGGGATGACGCCGAACACGCCGATCGACCCGGTGATGGTGTTGGGTTCGGCGAAGATCACGTCGCCCGGGGTCGACACCCAATAGCCGCCCGACGCGGCGAGGCCACCCATCGACACCACGACCGGCAACTTCGCCGCCTTGGCCTGCAGGATCGCCTGGCGGATGCGTTCGGAGGCCAGCACCGAGCCGCCCGGCGAATCGACGCGGACGACCAGCGCCTTGAGGTTCTTGGTAGCGAGGCCGTCGAGCAGCAGCTTGGCGATGGTGTCGCCGCCCGCCGTGCCGGGCTTCGCCTCGCCATCGACGATCGTGCCGGCGACGGTGATGACGCCGATCGCATCGCCCGAGGTCGGCGCGGGGTTCGCCGCCAGCCAGCTGGCATATTTGATCGTGCGGAAGCTGCCCGCCGCCTTGCCCTTGTCCTCGCCCGCCAGTTCGGCGACGCGCTTGCCGAAGGCGAGACGGTCGCCCAGCTTGTCGACGATGCCGCCGCGCAGATTGGCCTGGGCGATGTCGCCGCCCGCCGCCTGGATCACCGCATCGGGGCGGGTGAGGAAGGCGTCGAGCTGCGCCTTGGGCCGGGCCTTCTGCACCGCCGCGCGCCACTGGTCGAAGATCGCGCCGTACAGCGCCTGATTGGCGGCGCGGGCCGGTTCGGACTGGTCGGCGCGGGTGAAGGGCTCGACCGCCGACTTGAACTGGCCGACGCGGTATACATGGGCGTTGACGCCCAGCTTGTCGATCAGCCCCTTGTAATAGAGCTGCGCCCCGCCGGGACCGCGAAACATCGTGCCACCGAACGGGTTTTCCCACACTTCGCTGGCGTTCGACGCGATGCGATAGGCGCCGTCGGTGTAGAGCGTGGCATAGGCCAGCACGGGCTTGTTGCTCGCGCGGACGCGGGCGACGGCATCGCCGACCTCGGCCAGTGCGGCCGGATAGCCGCCGGTGAACCTGTCCATGTCGAGCACGACCGCCTTGACCCGCGAATCGGTGCGGGCGGCGTCGAGCGCGCGGACCACGTCGCGCAGGCGCAGCTCCTGCGCTGCCGGCTGACCGCTGAGCAGCGCGACCGGATCGGCCTCCGCCGGTTGCTCGACGATCGACCCGGCGAGGTCGAGGACCAGCGCGCCGTCGGTGATGCGGGTATTGGGCTTGGCCGACAGGGCCGCGAACAGGGCGCCGAAGAACAACAGCATCAGGATCAGCACGAGGCCGTCCTTGATCCCGACCAGCAGCTTCCACGCACCCCGGACCAGTTTCACGGCAATTCCTTCTTTATCGTCTAGCGATAAATAGCGGACGGATACGGGGAGTAAAGCGGAGTCCGCATCATCGGGCCGACTGCGCTATGAACGCTCTCCAACAAGCGTCATCCCGGCGCAGGCCGGGATGACGTATTTGTCCGTAGCCCCGCTGCGTCAGACGCGCATCGGCATCAGCACATAGAGCGCGGGCGAGGCGTCGCTTTCGCGGATCAGCGTCGGCGCGGCGGCGTCCGACAGGTGCACTTCGCACAGGTCGCTGTCGATCTGGCCCAGAATGTCGAGCAGATAGCGGCTGTTGAAGCCGATTTCGAACGGCAGCGCGGTATATTCGCCGGGCACTTCCTCCGCCGCCGCGCCGTTTTCGGGGCTGGTGACCGACAGGGTGATCTTGTCGCGGTCGAGCGCCATCTTGACCGCGCGGGTCTTTTCGGTGGCGATGGTCGACACGCGGTCGACACCGGCCATGAAGCTTTTCGGGTCGAGCTTCAGCAGCTTGTCGTTGGCGGTCGGGATGACGCGCGAATAATCGGGGAAGGTGCCGTCGATCAGCTTGCTGGTCAGGATCGCCTGCCCCAGGTCGAAGCGGATCTTGCTGCCCGACAGCGACACGCCGACCGAGCCGTCGACTTCGTCCAGCAGCTTGCGCAGTTCGGCAACGCATTTGCGCGGCACGATGACGTCGGGCATCTTGTCGGCGCCCTCGGGCCGTTCGACGGTCATGCGCGCGAGGCGGTGGCCGTCGGTCGCGGCGGCCTTGAGCACCGGCTTTCCGTTGTCGTCGGCGACGTGCAGGAAGATGCCGTTCAGATAATAGCGCGTCTCCTCGGTCGAGATCGCGAAGCGGGTCTTGTCGATGATCGCCTTCAGCGTGGTCGCGGGCAGTTCGAATTGCGTGGGCAGCTCGCCTTCCGCGATCACCGGGAAATCGTCGCGCGGCAGCGTCGACAGGTTGAAGCGCGCGCGTCCGGCGACGATGGTCAGCCGGCCCTCGGCGGCGGTCAGCTGCACCTGCGCGCCGTCGGGCAGCTTGCGCGCGATGTCGAACAGGGTGTGCGCCGACACGGTGATCGCGCCGGGCTGGTCGATCGCCGCGGCGATGGTTTCGTCGATCTGCAGGTCGAGGTCGGTCGCCATCAGGCGGATGCTCGATTCGCCCGCCTCGATCAGGACGTTCGACAGGATCGGGATGGTATTGCGCCGCTCGACCACCGACTGGACGTGGCTGAGGCCCTTCAACAGGGTCGCGCGTTCGATCGTCGCCTTCATGATGTTCCCCCGCGCGGATGCGCTCGCACTTGGGCCGGCGGATTCGGTGCCGACCCCATAGAAAACCGAGCAGTGTGTCTAGCGCAAAGAAGGGCCGGAGCAAACTGCTCCGACCCTCCTCGCGCAACTTGGTTACTGAGAAGTAAACAGGTGCGTTTGATCGCTCTCTCGCGCGACTTGCGGTGCCGGCCCGCTCCCCCACCCGGCCACCCATTCAGGATGCTGTCGTGGGTGGCCGGGTGGGGGAGCGGGCCGGCACCGCCTGCGGGAACGCGCCCTTAGGCGCGTTCCCGCCAAGCATCAGAACCGGATGCCGACGCCGGCGACGACCTGGTGGCGGTCGGTGTCGATGTCGAACTGCGACGTCACGCTGCCGTTGCGGGCCTGGAAGTCGGCATTGTTGTAGTTCGAATAGCGATATTCGAGCTTGGCATAGGCACGGTTGCCCAGCGACTGTTCCACGCCGGCGCCCAGGCGATAGCCGTTCAGTTCGAAATTCTCGCGCGTGTCGACGCTGCCGTCGCTGGCGACGACGTTCAGCCGGGCGTTGGTGTAGCCGCCCTTGGCATAGACCAGGGTCTGCGGACCCGCCATCAGGCCGGCGCGGGCGCCGACATAGAGGTCGCGGCCGGTCTTCACGCTGCCGAAGCCGAAGAAGTTCGGGTCGGTGCGCGCGGTTTCGACCTTTCCGGTCGACCCGGTATATTCGCCCTCGACACCAATCAGGAAGTTGCTGAGCGCGAAGTCGTAGCCGGCGTCCACGCCGTACACCATGCCGTTCACGGTCTGGTTATCGCCGTCGAGATCGCTATCCTCGGTGCTGCCCGGGCGGATACCGTCATAACCGGCCAGCGCCCCGACGCGGAAACCGGTGAAGGCGGGGTTCACGTCCTGCGCGAAGGCAGGGGTCGCCAGCATCGTGCCGGCAGCGGCAAGACCAAGAATGAGGGTACGCATCGTCTAAACTCCATTATCACCGCCCATGGTCAGGGCGCGGGGGTTCAATGGACGTTTTGGCCGGGCGTTGCATGAACCTCACCTAAACAGCAAAATCCGTTGCAATTGCGCAACACCGGCTTGAAAGCAGGACCATGGCAACCCAATCCCCGCCCGCTCGAAAAGGTCGCGACTTCATCGCCCGGCATGGCGAGACCGTCTATAACATCGCGCAGCGGATGCAGGGCGATCACCCCCACACCCCGTTGACCCGCGCCGGTTTCGCGCAGGCCGATGCGATGGGCGCCGCGCTGCGCGAGATGCTGGGGGTCAGGCCCGCGATCACCTTATGGGCGTCGAGCGCGGGACGGGCGCTCCAGACGCTGGCGATCATCGCCGAACATCTGGAACTCGACTGGCACGCGGCGCGGCGCGACGACCGGCTGGTCGAGATCGGCATGGGCGAATGGTCGGGCCGCTATTATCGCGAGCTGACCGGGGCGGATGCCGATTTCCTCGATGTCGAGGCGCGGCTGTACCGCCGCCCCGCCCCCGGCGGCGAATGGTATGACGCAATCGCCGCGCGGGTGGCGAGCTGGGCGGCGGATACGGCGGAGGATCCCGGCGACCGGCTGGTCATCATGCACGGCATGTCCAGCCGGGTGCTGCGCGGGGTGCTGACCGGCGCGCCGATCGACCCGCGCTTCGCCGCACCGGTCGCCGACGACCTGTCGCAAGGGTCGATCGCGCTGATCGAGGGCGGGCGCGAGAGCGTGCCGCATATCGGCCGGGGGCGGGCCTCGCTCGCCGCGCCTGCTTGATCGCGCTGCTGCTGGCGGTCGCGGCACCGCAGGCGATCGGCATTCACCAGCGCTGGGGGGCGTTTCGCGATGAGGGGCCGACGCGCTGCTATGCGATCAGCCGCCCGGTGCAGGGGAAGGTCGGCGCGCCGTTCGCCAGCGTCGCGACGTGGCCGGGCGCGAGGGTGCGCGGGCAGCTGCACGTGCGGCTCAGCCGGCCCAAGGCGGCACGGGCGGGCGTCGTGCTGGCGATCGGTGAGCGGCGATTCGACCTGACCGCCGGACGGATCGATGCGTGGAGCCCCGATGTCGCCACCGACCGCGCGATCGTCGCAGCAATGCGCGGCGGGCGTTCGATGAGCATCGAGAGCGTGGCCGCGAATGGGGCGGCATTCGTCGATGTCTATGCGCTGTCGGGCGCGGCAACCGCGATCGATGCGGCGGCGCTGGCGTGTTTGTAGGCTGACTGCCGCCCCGGTTCGTCATTCCCGCGAAGGCGGGAATCCATTGCCGCCGACGTTCGCGCTAAAGCCGCTACCGCTGCGTATATGGATCCCCGCCTGCGCGGGGATGACGGGTGGCGGAGCGGGTCTTACCCACCAGTGGAAATCCCACCCCAAATCGGCTATATCGCGTGCATGCTGACAGTCTCGACGCCGCCCATGCCGATTCCCGGCCATGTCGATCCCGTGCCCGTGCCGCGCGGCCTTGCGCCGCGTCCCGATGGCCGCACCGACCTGGTCGGGCTGTCCAAGGCAGAGATTCGCGCCGCGCTGGAGGCGGCCGGCTTCGATGCGCGTCAGGCGAAGCTGCGCGCCAAGCAGCTGTGGCACTGGATCTACAATCGCGGCGCGACCGAATTCGCGGCGATGACCGACATCGCCAAGGCGCAGCATCCGGTGCTGGACAAGCATTTCGTCATCGGCCGGCCGGACGTGAAGGAAGCGCATGTGTCGACCGACGGCACGCGCAAATGGCTGCTGACCTCGCCCGACGGGCAGGATTACGAGATGGTGTTCATCCCCGATGCCGATCGCGGGACGTTGTGCGTGTCCAGCCAGGTCGGCTGCACGCTCAACTGCACCTTCTGCCACACCGGCACGATGCGCCTCGTCCGCAACCTGACCGCGGGCGAAATTGTCGGACAGGTGATGCTCGCGCGCGATTCGCTGGGCGAATGGCCGAGCCAGCCCGAGGGGCGGATGCTGACCAACATCGTGATGATGGGCATGGGCGAGCCGCTGTATAACTTCGATTCGGTGCGCGACGCGCTGGGCGTCGTGATGGACGGCGACGGGCTTGCCCTGTCGAAGCGGCGGATCACGCTCAGCACGTCGGGCGTGGTGCCGATGATGGCGCGCGCGGGCGAGGAGATCGGCGTGAACCTTGCCGTCTCGCTGCACGCGGTGACCAAGGAAGTCCGCGACGAGATCGTCCCGCTTAACCGCAAATACGGCATCGACGAGCTGTTGCAGGCGTGCGCCGACTATCCCGGCGCCAACAATGCCCGGCGCATCACCTTCGAATATGTGATGCTGAAGGACAAGAACGACAGCGACGACGATGCGCGCGAACTGGTGCGGCTGCTGCGCAAATACCAGCTGCCGGCCAAGGTCAATCTGATCCCGTTCAACCCGTGGCCGGGCGCGCCCTATGAATGCTCGACGCCCGACCGCATCCGCGCGTTCAGCGACATCGTGTTCGAAGGCGGCATCTCCGCCCCCGTCCGCCGCACGCGCGGGCAGGATATCGGCGCGGCCTGCGGCCAGTTGAAGACGGCGGCGGAAAAGAAGAGCCGGGCGGAGCGCGACCGTGAGGCGGCGGAAGCGGCGTGAAAGCCGGGTTGTCGGTGACCGCCCGTCGCGGCGCGGGTCACCGGCATCCTCCCCTCAGCCGCACGCTGCTCCATCGCGCAAGCGGACGTACACGATGAACCTGCTATCCGACGCGTAAAGGCTGAACCGGCCACCATAGTCGGCCGGAGTATGCAGGCGTCGGGGATCGTCGGAATCACCCGTCAGCAACGGCCAGAAATAGCCACCGCCCCGCTGTTGTGCGAAGACATAGGTGCCGGCCGGGGAAGGTTGCGGTAGAAGGGCTGGGCGCACGGTCAGTCGATAGCCTTGCTTTGCCGGTTCCGCGACGTATCGCAGGCTACGCCCGGTGCCATCCAGGATACGGATACGATCCCGATCGACCATGAGCGGAGGGGCGCCGTTGGCGACATAGCATCCCCAAACCTGCCTTTGATCGATCGGGTCCGGCCGTAGAAAGATCATTCCGATCAGGAACAGGACGAACAGCGGGCCGATCATGATCCCAAGCCCGATGATGCGGGCTTTGAGAGGCACCTGATGAAACGGCCACCGGCGCTGCATCAAGCGGCCTCGCTCGGCGATGATATCCGTCGAACCATCAGCGGACGGACAAACGGCCTTGCTTGGTGACGACATGCGCCGCCTGTCCTGCGGGTGGTGACGCCGTTCTCCGGCAAATACGGCAAGGCATCCACCAAATCGCTCTACTGCATCGGTCCGGCCACGGCCACCGCCCCCTCGACAGCGCCGCGGCGATAGTATCTAGCGCGACCATGCTCGATGCGACTTCCCTTGCCCTTGCCGCTGGCGCCGGCGTGCTCGGCGGTGCGATGAACGCGCTGGCCGGGGGCGGGACGTTCGCGACGATGCCCGCGCTGATCGCGTTGGGGTTGCCCGGATCGGTCGCCAACGCGACCTCCAACGTCGCGTTGCAGCCGGGTGCGATCGCCAGCGCCTGGGCCTATCGCCGGGGGCTGGGGCCGCTGGGCGGGATACCGATCCGGGTGTTGGCGACCATCACCTTCGTCTCCGGCCTGCTCGGCAGCCTGTTGCTGGTGTGGACGCCCAGCACGTTGTTCGACGTGATCGTGCCGTGGCTGCTCCTCCTCGCCTTCCTCGCCATCGCGTTCGGGCGGCGGGCGGCGGACTGGTTGCACGACCGCGTCGCGATCGGGCCGACGACGCTGGTCGTGGCGCAGGTGTTGCTCGGGATTTACGGCGGCTATTTCGGCGGTGGCGTCGGCATGATGGTCAGCGCGACCTATGGCCTGCTCGCCGGGCAGAGCGTGAAGTCGATGGCCGCGCCGCGCACGCTGATGCTCGCCACCGCCAACAGCGCGGCGGCGATCGTGTTCGTCGCGACCGGCATGGTGGTGTGGGCGGCGTGCGTGCCGATGATCCTCGGCGGCATCCTCGGCGGGTGGCTGGGCGCGAAGGTCGGCGCGCGGCTGACGCCCGGCCAGATTCGCGCGTGGACCTTGCTGGTGACGTTCAGCGTGACGGTCGTGTTCTTCGTGCGCGCGTACGGATAGCAGCCGGCCTGCGTACCGCCCCTCCACCATGCTGCGCGCGATCCCTCTGCCCGTGCCCGGGAGGATTCAGCCCGGCCGCCGCATGTCGAAGCGGTCGCCAAGCTCGAAATAGTCCCCCGCCCCGCCGCCGCGCAGGATCGGGCGCGCACGTTCGGTGCGATAGATGCCGTCCTCCAGCAGCGCCGGGTCGATATGGACCTGCACCACCTCGCCCAGCACCAGCCAGGTATCGATGTCGCCGCCATGGCTGTTGGTCAGGCGGACGATCTGCGTCGTGCGGCATTCGAACTGGACCGGCGATCCCGCGACGCGTGGTGGCGCGACGACGATCGAGGGCAGCGTGTCGAGGCCGGCGAGCGCGAACTCGTCCGCTTCGGTCATCGCCGAGGTGGCGTTCATCGCCTCTGCTTGGTGCCGGGTCGCGAGGTTCCACACGAACTCTTGCATATCGCGGGCATTGGCCAGCGTGTCCTTGGCCCCGGTCGAGGCGAAGCCGATGATCGGCGGGCGATAGTTGAATGCGTTGAAGAAACTGTAGGGGGCGAGATTGCGTTTCCCTTGCCTCGAACACGTCGCGATCCAGCCGATCGGCCGCGGGGCGACGATCGCGTTGAACGGATCATGCGGCAGGCGATGGCCCTCCGCCGGGGCATAGGAGTGAAAGTCGGTCATGGCGGTTCCCAACGCACGATCCGGACGCAGGGTGCAACGCCCTTTCGCCGTGCCCCGCTCGCGGCATAGGATGCCGGCATGACGACGCGAACGATCCACCGCCATGCGCTCGCCACCCGGTTGTGGCACTGGGTCAATGCGGTCGCGGTGATCATCCTGATCGGCAGCGGGCTGATGATCCTGAACGCGCATCCCCGGCTCTATTGGGGGCGCTATGGCGCGAATTTCGACCGGGCATGGCTGACGTTCGACCGGTTTCCGGGGTGGGTGACGATCCCGCAGACCTACAACCTCGCGCTCGCCCGCAACTGGCACCTGACCTTTGCGCTGGTGCTCGGCTTCGGGCTGCTGGCCTATATGATCGCCAGCCTGAGCAACCGCCATTTCCAGCGCGATCTGGCGCTCAGGCGGGGTGAATTGTCGCGGCGGCACCTGCTGGCCGATATCCGCGCGCATCTCGCCTTCCGCTTCCACGATCCGGAGGCGCCGGGCGATTACAATGTGTTGCAGAAGCTGAGCTATGTGCTGGTGATCTTCGGCCTGCTGCCGCTGGTGATCCTGACCGGCATCGCCATGTCGCCGGGGCTGAACGCGGCATTTCCGTGGGTGCTGGAGCTGCTGGGCGGGCGGCAGTCGTCACGGTCGATCCATTTCCTCGCGGCCAGCGGCATCACGCTGTTCGTCATCGTCCATCTGGTGCTGGTGATCCTTGCCGGCGCGTTCAACGAGGTGCGATCGATGATCACCGGGCGCTGGCGGGTGCCCGAATGAGCCGGCTGATCTCCCGCCGTTCGGCGCTGGTGGTCGGGGCCGGCGGACTGGTCGCGGCGTGCGACCGGGTGGCACAGCTGCCGACGGCGCAAAGCGTGCTGGGCGGAGCGGAGGATGTCCATCGCGGCCTGCAGCGCGCGATCACCGCGCGCGACGCGCTGGCGGTCGAATATCGGCCCGATCAACGCTCGCCGATCTTTCGCGCCAACGGCACCAACAACCCCAATACGCCCGACTATAACGCGCACGCCGCGAACCGCTTCGCCGACTGGCGCGTGACGATCGACGGGCTGGTCGCCCGGCCGCTGTCGTTGCGACTCGACCAGATCCGGTCGATGCCGTCGCGGCAACAAATTACCCGACACGATTGCGTCGAAGGCTGGAGCGCCATCGGCAAATGGACCGGCCCAAGGCTGTCGCGGCTGCTCGATCTGGCGGGGTTGCGGCCCGATGCTCGCTATCTGGTGTTCCACTGCGCCGATGCGATCGGCGGGCGACCCTATTACGAATCGATCGATCTGGTCGATGCCTTCCACCCGCAGACGATCCTGGCGTGGGCGTTGAACGACCGGCTGCTGGGGGTGCCGAACGGCGCGCCGCTGAGGCTCAGGGTTGAACGACAGCTGGGGTATAAGCACGCAAAGTATGTGCAGCGGATCGAGGCGGTCGCGTCGCTGGGTGGGATCGCCGGGGGCAAAGGCGGCTTCTGGGAGGATGTCGCGGGTTATGATTGGTATGCGGGGATTTAGGTAGAAGAAGGCTGGTTCACGCGAAGGCGCGGAGACGCGGAGGGGTCGCACTCGGGGTGACGGCATACCGCGCCAGCCGCCTTATTGCATGTTAAAGCGAGCGAGCCGGTCTCCTGATCCCGCCGGCGTTTCCCGGTGCGGGCCCCCTCTGCGCCTCCGCGTCTCTGCGCGAAATACTTCCTTCTTCTCCGCGTCTTCGCGCCTTCGCGTGAAACCGATCTTCTTCTCCATTCGAGAGAGACCCCAGCCTGCGCTGAGGTGACGTTTGGGCTGGGGGGCGGTGTGTCGCTCTGGACCCCCGCCTGCGCGGGGATACGCCTACGGAGCGCGTACGAAAAAGGGGCCCGCGTCGCCGCGAGCCCCCTTCCCTGTACGCCGAAGCGTAGGCCGATCAGTTGTCGGTGATGAACGACGGCAGGCCGGCGTTGCCGCCGTCTTCCTTCGATTCCTCACGACGCGGACGGTCGCCACGGTCGCGGCGCGGGCCTCGGTCGCCGCCGTCACGACGGGGGCCACGATCGCCACGGTCGCCGCCGTCCCGCGGACCACGGTCGCCACGCGGGCCACGGTCCGAACGCTCACGCGGTTCGCGCGCCGGGCGGGTGTCTTCCAGCTCGGCACCGGTTTCCTGATCGACGACGCGCATCGACAGGCGCACCTTGCCGCGCGGATCGACTTCGAGGACCTTGACCTTCACTTCCTGCCCTTCGGACAGGACGTCGGCGACCTTCTCGACCCGCTCGTTGCGGATTTCGGAGACGTGGACGAGGCCGTCCTTGCCGCCCATGAAGTTCACGAAGGCGCCGAAATCGACAAGGTTGACGACCTTGCCGTTGTAGATCTTGCCGACCTCGGCCTCTTCGACCAGGCCCTTGATCCAGTTGACGGCGGCTTCGATCTGCGCCGGATCGGACGACGACACCTTGATGACGCCCTCGTCGTCGATGTCGACCTTGGCACCCGTGGTGGCGACGATCTCGCGGATCACCTTGCCGCCGGTGCCGATGACTTCGCGAATTTTCGACTTGTCGATGGTGAAGGTTTCGATGCGCGGCGCGTGCGCCGACAGCTCGGTGCGGGTCTCGCCCAGCGCCTTGGCCATTTCGCCGAGGATGTGGGCGCGGCCTTCATTGGCCTGGGCCAGCGCGACCTTCATGATCTCTTCGGTGATGCCGGCGATCTTGATGTCCATCTGCAGCGAGGTGATCCCCTCGCTGGTGCCCGCCACCTTGAAATCCATGTCGCCGAGGTGATCCTCGTCGCCCAGGATGTCGCTGATGACCGCGTAATCCTTGCCTTCGAGGATCAGGCCCATGGCGATGCCCGACACCGGACGCTTCAGCGGCACGCCCGCGTCCATCATCGACAGCGAACCGCCGCACACCGTTGCCATCGACGACGAGCCGTTCGACTCGGTGATGTCCGACAGGACGCGGATGGTGTAGGGGAACTCGTCCTTCGACGGCAGGACCGGGTTCAGCGCGCGCCACGCCAGCTTGCCATGGCCGACTTCGCGGCGGCCCGGCGCACCGAAACGACCGACTTCACCGACCGAATAAGGCGGGAAGTTGTAGTGCAGCATGAAGCGTTCGTAGTGCAGGCCGTTCAGCCCGTCGATCATCTGCTCGGCGTCCTTGGTGCCCAAGGTCGTGGTGCAGATCGCCTGCGTCTCGCCACGGGTGAACAGCGCCGAGCCGTGCGCACGCGGCAGGAAGTGGACCATCGCCTCGATCGGGCGGACCGTCTTCGTATCGCGACCGTCGATGCGGCGGCCGTCCTTTAGGATGGCGGTGCGGACGATCTCGGCTTCCAGCTTCTTCACGAGCTTCAAGGTGCCGAGATACTGGGCCGGATCGCTTTCCTTGAGGTCGGCGAAGGCGTCGCGCGCCTTGGTCCGCGCCTCGTTGATCGCGTTCTGGCGGGCCTGCTTGTCGGTCAGCTTGTAGGCGGCAGTCAGGTCCTTGCCGATCAGCGACTTCAGCTTCTTCTTGGCGGCCGACTGGTCGGCGACCGGCGCCAGTTCCCACGGGTCCTTGGCGGCCTGTTCGGCGAGGTCGATGATGCAGTCGACGATCTTCTTCGACGCTTCGTGCGCGAACACGACGGCGCCCAGCATGACCTCTTCCGACAGCTCCTTGGCTTCGGATTCGACCATCATCACCGCGTCGCCGGTGGCGGCGACGACCAGGTCGAGATCGCCTTCCTTCACCTGATCCAGCGTCGGGTTCAGGATATATTCGCCATTCTGATAGCCGACGCGCGCCGCGCCGATCGGGCCCATGAACGGCACGCCCGAAATGGTCAGCGCGGCGGACGCGGCGATCATCGCGACGATGTCCGGCTCGTTCTCGCCGTCATAGCTCAGCACCTGGGCGATGACGTTGATTTCGTTGTAGAAGCCTTCGGGGAACAGCGGGCGGATCGGACGGTCGATCAGGCGGCTGACCAGCGTTTCCTTTTCGGTGGCACCGCGTTCGCGCTTGAAGAAGCCGCCGGGGATGCGGCCCGCAGCCGAATACTTCTCCTGATAGTGGACGGTCAGCGGGAAGAAGTCTTGGCCTTCCTTGACCGAGCGTGCGGCGGTAACCGCGCACAGCACCACGGTTTCGCCGAGCGTCGCGATGACCGCGCCGTCGGCCTGGCGGGCGACACGGCCCGTTTCGAGGGTCAGCGTCTTGCCGCCCAGGTCCATGGTGCTTTTCTTGATATCGAACATTGCGTTTCCTTCGCGTCCGGCGGCCCTATGCACGCCGGGGCAGCTTGCAGATCAATGCCTGCGGAGTGAGCCGGTTCGGCTCGGACGGCGCTACCGAATTGTAGCGCGGTCTTATCGGTTTTCGTACCCCGGCGAAGGCCGGGGTCCAGTTGGTGTGGTTAGCGTGGAATGCGCTGCCGCGCATCGGTTTTCCTGGATCCCGGCCTCCGCCGGGATGACAAAAAGGGCGGCCTTTTGGGCCGCCCTTCCCGTCACTTCCGAAGGCCGAGCTTCGCGATCAGCGCGCTGTAGCGCTCCGCGTCCTTCTTCTTCAGATAGTCGAGCAGCGAACGCCGCTTGTTGACCAGCATCAGCAGACCGCGACGCGAATGATTGTCCTTCGCATGGGTCTTGAAGTGTTCGGTCAGGTTCTGGATGCGGGTGGTCAGGATCGCAACCTGCACTTCGGGGCTGCCGGTGTCGCCTTCGGCGCGGGCATGTTCCTTGATGAGGGCCTGACGGTTTTCAGCAGTGATCGACATCGAACGTCCTTTCTATTCGAGGTTGAAGCCGCGGACGACACGGGTTTCCCCGCCTTCGGTCTCGACCAGCGCCACCGGCACATCGTCCAGTGTCGCGAAGCCCAGACCGTCGTCCGCTGCAAACCCGATCAGTCGAAGCCCCTTGCGGAGCCGCCCTGCCTGATCGGGGTCGAGGGACAGAGCCGGGATGTCGTCCAGCCCCGCCCCCAGTGGCAGGAGCGTTTCTTCAAGCGCGTGGCCCTTACCCAATTCCGCCAGTTTGTCCAGCGAAATGGCCGATTGGAGGGTAAACGGCCCGGCCTTGGTCCGGCGGAGCGTGGTGACATGGCCGACCGTGCCGAGTGCGAGGGCGATGTCGCGGGCGAGGGAGCGGATGTACGTGCCCTTGGAAACGAAGGCCGAGAGGGTGATTTCCTCCAGCTCCTTCCCGCTCACGGGGAGGGGGACCGCCGGCGCAGTCGGGGGTGGAAGGGGGCTGGCGACATCCACAGCGGTTGCGTTGCGAGGCGATCCCCCTTCACCAGCTTCGCTGGTCCCCCTCCCCGTGCCGGGGAGGATTTGCAGTGAGAACACCGTCACCTTGCGAGTCGCAAGGACCACCTCCTCACCCTTGCGCGCGAGGTCATAGGCACGCTCGCCATCGATCTTCAGCGCCGAATAGGCCGGTGGCACCTGCTCAATCGGTCCGGTGAAGCGCGCCAGCACCGCCTCGACCGCCGCGAGCGTCGGCCGCACCGCCGATTCGGCGATCACCTTCCCCTCCAGGTCCAGCGTATCGGTCTGCGTGCCGAAGCGGATGGTGAAATCGTACCGCTTCGACGCATCGAGCATCCGCCCGGCAAGCTTCGTCGCCTCGCCGATCGCGACCGGCAGCACGCCGCTTGCCAGCGGGTCGAGCGTACCGCCATGGCCGACCTTGTGCTTGCCATAGCCGCCCTCGCGCAGCGCCCGCTTGACCGCCGAAACGACCTGCGTTGATCCCGGCCCCAGCGGTTTGTCGATGATGATCCAGCCGTGCATCAGCGCATCGCGTCGCAGAAATGGCGGCGGCACAGCGCGACATAGCGGTCGTTGCCGCCGATCTCGGTCTGCTGCCCGTCGCGGACGGCGTGGCCCTGTGCATCGACGCGCAGGTTCATCGTCGCCTTGCGTCCGCAGGTGCAGACCGATTTCAGCTCGATCAGCGCGTCCGCAATCGCCAGCAGCCGTGCCGAGCCGGCGAACAGCTCGCCGCGGAAATCGGTGCGCAGGCCGTAGGCGAGGACCGGCACGCCGAGATCGTCGGCGACCTGCGCCAGCTGGTCGACCTGAATGGCAGAGAGAAACTGCGCCTCGTCGACCAGGACGCAGCCGACCGCATGCTGGCGGTGCTGGGCGGCCACGCTTTCGAGCAGGTCGGTGTCGGCATCGAACGGGGTCGCGGGGGCGGACAGGCCGATGCGCGAGCCGATCGTTCCCGCGCCCTCGCGCGTGTCGATCGCGGCGGTGAACAGCAGAGTGGTCAGCCCGCGCTCGCGATAGTTGAAATCGGCCTGCAGCAACGTCGTCGATTTGCCGGCGTTCATCGACGCATAATAGAAATAGAGCTTGGCCACTCAGCCCTCGGCCTCACCCTCGCCCGGCTCCAGATCGCGGGCGACCTTGGGATCGCGCAGCAGCTGGTCGATACGGGTGCCTTCGTCGAAGCTCTCGTCGATCAGGAATTTCAGCTTGGCGGCATATTTCAGGTTCACCCGCCGTGCGACCTCCGACTGGAGATAGGCGGTGTTGGTCCTGAGCGCCTTGAGCACGACCTGCTCGTCCTTGCCGAGGAACGGCTTCACGAAGACGGTCGCGTGGCGCAGGTCGGGCGACATGCGGACTTCGGTGACCGAGACGAGATGCTTTTCCAGCACCTCGTCATGCACGTCGCCGCGCGCGAGAATGTCCGACAGGATGTGGCGGACCTGTTCGCCGACGCGCAGCAGGCGGACGGAGCGGGTTTCGGGCGTGGTGTCTGACATGATCTAACCGAATTGACAGTGGAACCAGTGGCTGTCGAGTCGCTGGCACCAGATGGTGTTGTTGCCGAAGATGTTTCGAATGTCGGCGGCGACCGGTCCGCCGTTCCAGCCGCGTGCAGCTGCAATGCGGTCGGTGGGGTCGTGAACGATGCCGGCCCATTCGCCATTGACGCCGATGATGGTGCGGAAGGCGGTGCGCGGCGGAGCACGGAAGATGCCGGTAATGCCAGTCGGTATCGGACCACCGGCCAACGCCCCGTCAAAGGCGGCACGGTCGGACCGGAGCATCATCCACGACGGTGCGACATGCGACCAGTAGAGGACATGATTGGCTGCGAACGCCGCGAACATCAGGGAAAGGACGGGAACGAACACCAGCAACAATGCCGGGATGCCCGCCGATCGCCAGCGCCATGCCTGAACGGCACCTTCCAGCATGAGCGCCGGCCACGACGTGGCCAACACCGGCACGACAACCAACATTGCAGTGCCCGACAGGGCATTGGCGACGAACAATGCCGCCGCCCCGCCGATCACCCATGCAACCGCGAAACGGAGCCGAGGGCGAAGCGTGGCGGCAAGGGTTGCCCCCTGCCGCCCGTTACTCACAGCGTGCGATCGCGCAGTTCGACTTCGTAGGTTTCAAGGAAGTCGCCCGCCTTGATGTCGGTGAAGTTCTGCGTGAACGTGACACCGCATTCCAGACCCGCGCGCACTTCGGGGACATCGTCCTTGAAGCGACGCAGCGACGCGATCTCACCCTGGTAGATGATGACGTCGTTGCGGGTGATGCGTGCCTTGAGCGCCTTGCGGATGATACCTTCGACGACCAGCAGACCGGCAGCCTTGCCATGCTTGCCCGCCGAGAAGACCTCGCGGATTTCGGCACGGCCGACGACGGTTTCGAACGCTTCCGGCCCGAGGGTACCGGCCATGCCCGCACGGATGTCGTCGGTCAGCGTGTAGATGACGTCATAATATTTCAACGCCACCTTGTTCCGCTCGGCGATCTCGCGTGCCTTGGCGTTCGGACGGGTGTTGAAGCCGATGATCGGCGCACCCGATGCCGCTGCCAGCGTCACGTCGCTCTCGGTGATGCCGCCCACTCCCGAATGCAGGATGCGCACCCGGATATCGTCGGTCGAGATCTTGTTGAGCGACCCGACAATGGCTTCGACCGACCCTTGCGTATCAGCCTTGACCACCAGCGGATATTCGATCGCCTGCTTCGACTTCAATGCCGAGAACATGCTCTCGAGGCTGGCCGGCGCCTGGGTGGTGCGCTTCTGGAGCAGCACGCCCTGACGATATTCGGCGACCTCACGGGCGCGTGCCTCGCTCTCGACGACCTGCAGCGGATCGCCCGCCATCGGCACGCCCGACAGGCCCAGCACCTCGACCGGAGTCGACGGGCCGGCTTCCTTCACCTGACGCCCCTTGTCGTCGATCAGCGCGCGGACCTTGCCGCTTTCCGCGCCGACGACGAACACGTCGCCGACCTTCAGCGTACCGCGACGGACCAGCACGGTCGCGACCGGACCACGGCCCTTGTCGAGCTTCGCCTCGATCACGCTGCCTTCGGCGGCGCGGTCGGGGTTGGCCTGCAACTCGAGCAGTTCGGCCTGAAGCTGGATCTTGTCGATCAGCTCCTGCAGGCCGGTCTTCTTGAGCGCCGACACTTCGACGTCCTGGGTCTCACCGCCCATTTCCTCGACCTGCACGTCATGTTCGAGCAGGCGTTCGCGGATGCGCTGCGGGTTCGCCTCGTGCTTGTCGACCTTGTTGATCGCCACGATCATCGGCTTGCCGGCGGCGCGGGTGTGATGGATCGCCTCGATCGTCTGCGGCATCAGGCCATCGTCGGCCGCGACCGCGAGGATCACGATGTCGGTGACGTCGGCACCGCGCGCGCGCATTTCGCTGAACGCTTCGTGGCCCGGCGTGTCGAGGAAGGTGATCTTCGACTTGTCCTTCATCGTCACCTGATAGGCGCCGATATGCTGGGTAATGCCGCCGGCTTCGCCGCGCACGACATCGGTGCCGCGCAACGCGTCGAGCAGCGAGGTCTTGCCATGGTCGACGTGACCCATGATCGTGACGACCGGCGGACGCGGACGCAGCGCTTCGGCCGAATCCTCGGTCGTGTCGAGCGCGAGGTCGATGTCCGAATCGCTGACGCGGACGATGTTGTGGCCAAATTCGGTCACCAGCAGTTCGGCGGTGTCCTGATCGATCGTCTGCGTCATCGTGACGGGCATGCCCATCTTGAACAGCGTCTTGACGAGGTCGGCACCCTTTTCCGCCATGCGGTTGGCGAGTTCCTGCACGGTGATCGCTTCGGGCACCTGCACGTCGCGGACCTGCTTGACCTGCGGCTCGCGCGGGCCACCAAAGCCACGCTTTTCCTTCTCCCGCGCACGCTTGAGCGCGGCGAGGCTGCGCGAACGCGCCCCGTCGTCGCCCAGCGCGCGGGTGACGGTCAGCTTGCCCGACTGGCGACGATCGTCCCCCTTGCGGTCGCGCGACGGTGCCGCGCCCCGCGCCGGTTCGTTGCGACGCGGAGTCGCCTGACCGGTGCCCGACGGAGTCGGACGTGCCGTCTGACCACCAGCTGCCGGACGTGCCGTAGCGGCGGCCGGAGTCGGCGCAGGCGCCGGTTCGGGCTTGGGCTGCGGCTTGGGGATCTCCGGACGCTGCACCGGGGTGAAGCGACGCGGCGCCGGCCGGTTGGGGTCGGCGGTCAGGATGATCGGCTGCGGCGCGGGAGCCGGAGCCGGTGCGGGACGTGGCGCGGGCTTCGCCTGCACCGGTGCCGGGGCGGGCTTCGCCTCGACCGGAGCGGGCGCAGGTGCGGGCGTCGGCGCAGGAGCCGGCGTGTCCGCAACCGGTGCCGGAGCCGGCGTCGCCTCGACCGGAGCAGGCGCAGGGGTCGGTTCGGGCGCAGGCGTCGGCGCGGCCTCGACCGGCTTCGGCGCGGGCGCCTCGGCGGCCGGAGTCGGCTCGGGTGCGGGAGCCGGCTTCGGCTCGGACGCGGCACGGGCCTTTTCCTCGGCGCGCGCACGTTCGGCCTCGGCGGTTTCCCGCGCGATCCGTTCGTCGCGACGACGATTTTCCTCGGCTGCGTTCATGCGGGCCTCTTCGGCCTCGCGCAGCAGCTTGGCCTGCAACTCGTGGCGCGACAGGCCGGCATTGCTGCTGGCCGCCGGGCGCGGTGCGGGGGCCGCCGGAGCGGGAGCCGGCGCGCGCTGCGGGGCGGGTGCCGCCGCTTCGGGGGCGGCCTGCTGTTCGGTGCCCTGCTGTTCCTCGCCGGGACGGCCGAGCACGCGGCGGCGCTTCACCTCCACGACCACCGTATTGGAGCGGCCATGGCTGAAGCTCTGCTTCACCTTGCCGGTCTCCACGGTGCGCTTGATGCCGAGCGGCGCGCGGGTGCCCAGCTTCGGCTTGTCGTTGTCGATGTCGCTCATCCGGTTACTCAGAGTCCTGCTTCAATTGGTCGACGCCCATGTGTCCGGCATCGTCCATGCCGGAAAATTGCGCCGTCGATGCGCCCTGCGAAGGTGTTTCGCAAGCCGCAGGGATAGGTTCGGGTCCGATAAAGTGCAGCCAGCGGGACAGCGCGTCATTGGCTCGCTGTGCCGCCCGTGCGTCGGTCAGGCCGACATGTACCACATTTTCGCGCCCAAGCGCCAACGACAATATGGTGCGTGGGACGGGCAATGCCAATCCCTTGCGCCCGGAACCTTCGTCATCGGTTCCGACACGCCATGCCTGTGCCAGTTTCCCGGCGCCGTCGGGGGCGGCGTCGGACGCATGGCACAGCGCGTACAGCCTGCCGCTGCGCGCCGCCTTGTCGATCGCGGTGCCGCCGATGACGACGAAGCCGGACTTCGCCTCCAGCCCCAGCCGGTCGAGCGCATGCCGCCGCAGCGCATCCTCGACCAGTTGCGGCAGGTCGGCCGGGATCGTCAGCGCAGCGCCCTTGAACGCCCGCGCCAACGCACCCTTCAACTTGCCCTTGGCCATCGCCGTTTCCAGCTCGGCGCGGGTGACGCCGATCCACGCGCCGCGGCCGGGGGCCTTGGCGCGGACGTCGGGCAGCACGTCGCCATCGGGCGACAGGGCGAGCCGCACAAGCCCGTCGCGCGAGCCATGCTCACGCGACAGGATGCAGCTGCGCTCGGGGCTGTCGGTTAGCCGCGCGGTGTCATTGTTCGGATTCCGCAACTGCGTCCTCCGATTCTTCGGTCGCCGCGTCTTCATCGGCGAACCAATGGGCGCGGGCGGCCATGATGATCTCGTTACCCTGCTCGTCGCTCAGGCCATATTCGGCGAGGATGCCGCCCTTGGGGGCTTCGCGCTTCGGGGCATCGTCGCCGCGACGGCGCGGTTCGGACTTCTTCTTTTCGACCAGTTCGTCGGTCGCGAGGTCGGCGAGATCGTCGAGCGTCTTGATGCCGGCCTTGCCGAGCGTGACCAGCATCGCTTCGGTCAGGTACGGCAGTTCGGCCAGCGCATCCTCGACGCCCAGCGCGGTCCGCTCTTCGCGGGCGGCCTGTTCGCGACGCTCGATCGCTTCCTGCGCACGGCTTTGCAGTTCCTGCGCAAGGTCTTCGTCGAAGCCTTCGATGCTCGCCAGTTCCTCGATTTCGACATAGGCGACTTCTTCGAGTTCGCCGAACCCTTCGGCGACCAGCAGCTGCGCCAGCGTCTCGTCGACGTCGAGTTCCTTCTCGAACATGCCCGAGCGTTCGATGAATTCCTTCTGCCGCTTTTCCGACGCATCGGCTTCGGTCAGGATGTCGATCGCCTTACCGGTCAGCTGGCTGGCGAGGCGGACATTCTGGCCGCGACGGCCGATGGCGAGGCTCAGCTGATCGTCGGGAACGACGACTTCGATGCGGTCCTCTTCCTCGTCCAGCACCACGCGCGCGACGTTCGCCGGCTGAAGCGCGTTGACGACGAAGGTCGCGGTGTCGGGCGACCACGGGATGATGTCGATCTTTTCGCCCTGCATTTCCTGCACGACGGCCTGCACGCGGCTGCCCTTCATGCCGACGCAGGCGCCGACCGGATCGATCGAGCCGTCATGGCTGATGACGCCGATCTTCGCGCGCGAGCCCGGATCGCGGGCGGCGGCCTTGATCTCGATGATGCCGTCGTAGATTTCGGGCACTTCCTGCGCGAACAGCTTCTTCATGAAGTCGGGATGCGCGCGGCTGAGGAAGATCTGCGGCCCGCGATTCTCGCGGCGCACGTTCAGGATCAGCGAGCGGACGCGGTCGCCGACGCGGACGGCTTCGCGCGGGATCTGCTGGTCGCGGCGGATGACGCCTTCGGCGCGGCCGAGATCGACGACGACGTGACCGAATTCGACCCGCTTGACGACGCCGGTGATGATCTCACCCTGACGGTCCTTGAATTCTTCGAACTGGCGCTCGCGCTCGGCGTCGCGGACCTTCTGCAGGATGACCTGCTTCGATGCCTGCGCCTGGATGCGACCGAATTCGATCGGGGGCAGCGGATCGACGATATAGTCGCCGACAGTCGCGCCCTTCTGGAGCCGCTGCGCGTCCTTCTCACCGATCTGCTTGAAGTGATCGTCGACCAGTTCGACGACTTCGAGCACGCGCCACAGGCGGAGATCGCCGGTCTGCGGATCGAGCTTCGCACGGATGTCGTTTTCCGACCCGTAGCGCGTCTTGGCGGCGCGCTGGATCGCGTCCTCCATCGCCTCGATCACGATGGCCTTGTCGATCATCTTTTCCGATGCGACCGAATTCGCGATCGCGATCAGTTCCGCCCGGTTGGCGGTGACGGCGGTGGCCATGTCAGTTCAGTCCTTCTGCGTCAGCCGGTTCGTCGTCGGCAGGTTCGTCTTCGAATTCGTCGGCACCCTCGGCAGAGAGCGGCGCGGTCGCCTTGAGCAAGGCGTCGGTAATCAGCAGCTTGGCATCGACGATCGCGGCGAAGGGGACGGTCATCGCCTTGTGCTTGCGCACGTCGATGCTGACCTGATCGCCGTTGGTGCCGAGCAGGATGCCGGTCAGCTGCTTGCGATTGTCGATCGGGGCGTCGAGCGTCACGCGCGCCTCGAACCCCTTCCAGTCGTCATAATCGGCAAGGCGCGTCAGCGGCCGGTCGATGCCGGGCGACGATACCTCCAGCCGATACGCCTCCTCGATCGGGTCGTTCTCGTCGAGTAGGTCGGAGATGCGGCGCGACAGTTCGGCGCAGTCGTCGATGGTCAGCTGGCGCGTGTCGGGGCGTTCGGCCATGATCTGCAGCGTCGGGTCCGACTTGCCGCCCATCATCTTCACGCGCACGAGCGCAAAGCCCAGCGCCTTGGCCTCCGGTTCGATCAGTCGCGTCAGTTCGGCGATATCCGCCATGCCGTCTCCATCAGATGCACCGCTTCGTTGCCGGTCCCTGTCGGGGCCGGCCTCGGCACGTTGGCGATGTCGAGGAAGCACGGTCCATATATGTAAAAAACCATGTCCGGGCAAGGGGCGCCGGATCGACCCCGCCCTGCGGCGCGTTGCCGCAGGCAAGAACGATGCTCTCGAGAGGATTCCCGTGATGTTGCCATTCCATGCGCTGATCCCCGCCGCGATGTTGCTGGTCGCGTGCAACGGCGGCGGGGCCGATGCGCCGGGCACGGTGTCGCCCGCGCCGACCGCCACTCCGACGCCCACGCCCTCCCCGACCGCCACCACCCCGACCGGCGGGGTGCCGTTCGCGACTCGCGAGGTCGCGACGTTCAACGCACCTTGGGCGATGACCTTCCTGCCCGACGGACGGATGCTGGTGACCGAAAAGGGGGGCACGCTGGTGCTGGTCAGTGCCGATGGCAGCCAGAAGACGACCGCCGCGACGATCCCGGTCGATTCGGCGGGGCAAGGCGGGCTGATGGACGTGGTCCTCGCCCCCGACTTCGCCAGCAGCCGGCGGGTGTATCTGAGCTATTCGGTGGCGGGTGACGGCGGCAAGGGCGTGGTGCTGGCGCGCGGGGTGCTCGACGGCAATCGGGTGACCGGAATCAGCGAACTGTTCCGCGCGACGCCGTTCGTCAGCGGCGACGGCCATTATTCGGGCCGCATCGCCTTTGCCCCCGATGGCCAGCACCTGTTCTTCACCAATGGCGAACGGCAGAAATTCGATCCGGCACAGGACCCCAAGGCGACCCTGGGCAAGGTGCTGCGCCTGACGCTCGACGGAAAGCCCGCGGGCGATCCGGGACTGACAGCCAAGGGCTTCCATCCCGCCGTCTGGTCGTACGGCCACCGCAACCTGCTGGGCATCGCGTTCGACGCGCAGGGCAATTTGTGGGAGCAGGAAATGGGGCCGAAGGGCGGCGACGAGGTCAATCTGATCCTGCCCGGCCGCAATTATGGCTATCCTTTGGTGTCGGAGGGGGACCATTATGACGGCCGGCCGATCCCGCGCCATTCGACCCGCCCCGATCTGGAGGCGCCCAAGGTCGCGTGGAACCCGGTGATCTCGCCGGGCGGGCTGATCGTCTATTCGGGCAAGCTGTTCCCGCAATATGCCGGCGACCTGTTCATCGGCGGCCTGTCGAGCGAGGCGCTGGTCCGGGTCGATGTCAACGGCACCAATGCCGCCAAGGGCGACCAGTGGCCGATGAACGCCCGCATCCGCGAGGTGGAGGAAGGGCCGGATGGCGCGATCTGGGTGTTGCAGGACGGGAGCAATGCCAAGCTGCTGAAGCTGACTCCGCGCAGCTGACGCCGCCATGGTCGATCGCCTGCCGCCGCCCGACCCCGTGCCGCTCGCGCCGTTCGCAGCGGTGTTCGCCGATCCGGGGTTCGCCTTCGGATCGTGGGGCGGCGGCGGATCGACCGATGGGGTGGTGGAGATGCCCTATTTCCAGCTGTCGGCAGAGGCCGGGGCCTTCGTCCAGGCGGCCTATGCCGCGCATTGGGTACGACCGGATATCGATTGGTCGACCTTTGCGGGCAGCGAAGCCTATCGGTCGCTGCGAGACGATCCGGCACGGGTCGCCATGGCCGATACCGACCTGCTGGCAAGGATGCTGACGATGCTCATCCGGGGCGATCGGTTCAGCGAGGGGTTGCTCGCTGCCGCCTTTGCGGACGGAACCCTGCCCGCCATCGCCCGGCGTATGGCGGTGTTAGCCGAGCAGGCGTAGCGTCACCGGGTCGCGCGCGCCTGCGTAAAAAGCGTCGAGGACTGCGGCGAAGCGCGGTTCGGTATTCGCCGTCGCACGCTCGAACAGGGTCATCGACGAGCGCAGCTTCATCGCGTCGATGCTGCCGAGGATGGCGACGATATCCTTGCCGCGATGTGCCAGCAGCGCCTCGGCCGATTCGACCAGCCGCGCGCCGAGCACCGGATGGGCCAGATACGCCCGCGCCTCGGCGAGATCGGCGATGCCATAGGTCTCAGCCATCGCGCTCTGCCCCAGCCCGCGCAGCTGCGGAAAGATGTACCACATCCAGTGGCTGCGCTTGGCCCCGGCGCGCAGTTCGGCGAGCGCGGTGGCATGGTCGCGCTGTTGCGCGATGACGAAGCGGTCGAGCGATCCGGTCATCGGTTCCAGATGGGCACGCGCCGTACCAAGATCAAATTTCTGACAACGCTGACGGTTGATCGGAAGATGTGGATACGATTACGATGGCCGCCTATAATTTCCTTGGGAGGGGATATGCACAAGAGCTGGATGGCGGCCGCGCTGGTTGCCATGGTCGCCGCGCCGGTCGTCGCGCAGAGCGCCGAGGACATGGCCGCCAAGGTCATCAATGCACCGATGCCGGCGAGCCTGAACGTCTATGGCCTGCCCAAGCCGCCGCTGACCCGCGTCAAGGAAGTCGATGGCGGCAAGGTCATCCGCCTCGCCATTCCCGGCGCCGACAAGGATGCATGGAAGATCCAGCTCCAGTCGCCGACCACCGAACCGGTGAAGCAGGGCGACCGCCTCGTCCTCGCCTTCCACGCGCGCGCACACGGCATGGCGCCGGGCACCAAGGCGCGGATCGCGGTGGCCGGTATCCAGCTGAACAAGGAACCGTACAGCCAGGTCATCGGCGGCCCGATCGAGGTCGGCGAGGCGTTCGAGTTCCATCAGGTGACGGGCAAGGCGGATCGCGACTATGCGGCGGGCGAGCTGATGGCGTCGTTACAGCTGGCGACGGGCAAGCAGGTGTTCGAGTTCGGGCCGATGTTCGTCATCAACCTCGACAAGAAGTGACTGCCGGGGGCCGATCCGCCTGACCCGCAAACGTCATTCCAGCGCAGGCTGGAATCTCCCGGTGGCAGCACGCAGCAAGAGCCGCGGGAGACCCCAGCCTTCGCTGGGGTGACGTACGGTTCGGGTCGGAGATCAGCCCCGCGTCGCGGTCAGGAAATAGTCGAGCGCGATATCGTCGGACAGGGTGAAGCCGCGCGCGGCGGAGAAGGACAGGCCGGCGGGCGGCGACACCGTCATCCCCGCCGCCTGCAGATGCGCGGTCAGTTCCGGCGGGGTGAGGAACCGGTCCCAGTCGTGCGTGCCGCGCGGGATCATGCCCGTCCCCTCGGCGACTGTAATCATGGCGAGGCGCGACAGCGCGGTGCGGTTGGGCGTCGACACGACCAGCAGCCCGCCCGGTGCGACCGCATCGGCCAGCCCGCGCACGAAGGCGGCGGGGTCGGCGACATGCTCGATCACCTCCAGCGAGGTGACGAGGTCGAACTGCCGCCCGGCGATCGCTTCCACGCCACCCGCCAGATACTCGATCGACAGGCCGGTGAGCGCCGCATGGGCGGCGGCGGCCCCGATATTTTCGGGCGCGGCGTCGACGCCGGTCACCTGCCCGCCCAACCGGGCGAGCGGTTCGGCGAGGAGCCCGGCGCCGCAGCCGACATCGAGCACCGTCTTGCCGGCCAGCGGCGTGAAGCCGGCCGCATCGCCGTCCCAATGCGAATCGATCGCCGCGCGGAGGTACGCCAGCCGCACCGGGTTCAGCCGGTGGAGCATCGCCGAGCTGCCCTTCGGGTTCCACCAGTCGGCCGCCATCTCGCCGAAATGGGCGGCTTCGCGCGCGACGACGCTTGATTGCGTGGGCGCGGCTTTTTCGGACATAAAGATTGCGTTGCTTGCGTTCGTCATGGCGCTCTCCTATCAGCCGCCGCCATTCCCCCCAAGGATGAATGGCAAAACGCATGGCGCGGATCGTGATGAAGTTCGGTGGCACCTCGATGGCGGGGATCGAACGTATTCGCAACGTCGCCCAGCGCGTGAAGCGCGAGGTGGAGGCCGGCAACCAGGTCGCAGTGGTCGTGTCGGCAATGGCGGGCGACACCGACCGGCTGGTCGGCTTCTGCCGCGAGGCATCGGCGCTGTACGACCCGCGCGAATATGACGCGGTGGTGTCGTCGGGCGAGCAGGTGACCAGCGGGCTGCTGGCGATCGCACTCCAGGCGATCGGCGTGCCGGCGCGCTCGTGGCTCGGCTGGCAATTGCCGATCCGCACCAGCGACGCCCATGCGACCGCGCGGATCGAATCGATCGACACGGCCGCGCTCGACGAGTCGCTCGCCAAGGGCGAAGTGGCGGTGATCCCTGGATTCCAGGGCGTGACCGACGCCAACCGCATCACCACGCTGGGGCGCGGCGGGTCGGACACGTCGGCGGTGGCGATGGCGGCGGCGATGCAGGCGGACCGCTGCGACATCTACACCGATGTCGACGGCGTCTATACTACCGACCCGCGGATCGTGCCGCGTGCGCGCAAGCTGGCGCGGGTGACGTACGAGGAAATGCTCGAACTCGCCTCGGTCGGGGCGAAGGTGCTGCAGACCCGCTCGGTCGGGCTGGCAATGAAGGAAAAGGTCCGCGTGCGCGTGCTGTCGTCGTTCGACGATACCCGCGACGAGGACGGTTATCGTGGAACGCTGATCGTCGGCGAAGAGGAAGTGACGGACATGGAACGGCAGCTCATCACCGGTATCGCCCACGACAAGAACGAGGCGAAGATCACGCTGGTCGCGGTGCCCGACCGCCCCGGCGCGGTGGCATCGATCTTCGCGCCGCTGGCCGGCACCGGCATCAACGTCGACATGATCGTGCAGAACATCGCCCATTCGACCGGGTCGACCGACGTGACCTTCACCGTGCCGTCGGCCGAACTGGCCCGCGCGCTCGACACGCTGGAAAAGGCGAAGGACGATATCGGCTTCCAGAAGGTGCTTCACGACACCCGCGTCGCCAAGGTGTCGGTGGTCGGCGTGGGCATGCGCAGCCATGCCGGCGTCGCCTCGACGATGTTCACCGCGCTGGCCGACCGCGGCATCAATATCCAGGCGATCACCACGTCGGAGATCAAGGTCAGCGTGCTGATCGAAGAGGATTATACCGAGCTCGCGGTGCGCGTGCTGCATACCGCCTACGGGCTGGACGCGGAGGGGTAAGCTCCGAGCGGGACGTTGCAAACCCGGTCCGTTCGTCCTGAGTAGCCATTGAGCGCAGTCGAAAGGGCGTATCGAAGGACATGTGCTTCGATACGGGTCTTCGACAAGCTCAGTCCCTACTCAGCACGAACGGTTTGGTCCCAAACACCAGAACGTCATTATTCTCCGATCAGGTGGACAGCGATCCTTCGCCGGTGCGCCGCGCGGCGGTGTTCGAACAGGTAGATGCCCTGCCACGTGCCGAGCACCGGGCGGTGGCCGATCACCGGAATCGACAGCGATACGTCGGTCAGCGCGGTGCGCAGATGGGCGGGCATGTCGTCCGGCCCCTCCTCGTCATGGGCGTAGCGGTCGCTTTCGGGCGCGATGTGGCGGAAATAGCGTTCGAGGTCGTCGCGCGCCGCCTCGCTGGCGTTTTCCTGTACCAGCAGCGAGGCGGAGGTGTGGCGGCAGAACAGGGTCAGCAGCCCGCTGGCGATGCCGGTCGAATCGACCCAGTGCCGCACCTGTCCCGTGATCAGCACCAGCCCCTGTCCGTTGGTGGTGACCACCAGCTCGCCATGTTCCTGTCGCATCATCGTCCCTGCTTGCCCGAAGCGGTCGCCCCGCGCTAGGCGGAGGGATGACCAACGCATCGATCGGCGCCGAGCGCCTGGAGCGCCGCATGGCGCGCGGCTGTGACTTCCTGGGCTCCGAAACCGCGATCCTGTGCGGCGCGATGTCGTGGGTGAGCGAGCGCAACCTCGTCGCCGCGATTTCCAATGCCGGCGGGTTCGGCGTCATCGCGTGCGGGGCGATGACCCCCGAGCTGCTCGATGCCGAGATCGCGGGGACCAAGGCGCTGACGAGCAAGCCGTTCGGCGTGAACCTGATCACCATGCACCCGGCGCTGTTCGACCTGATCGAGGTGTGCGCGCGCCACCGCGTCACCCATGTCGTGCTGGCCGGCGGGCTGCCGCCCAAGGGGTCGCTGGAGGCGATCAAGGCGACCGGTGCCAAGGTCATCGCCTTTGCGCCTGCCCTTGCGCTGGCCAAGAAGCTGATCCGGTCGGGCGCCGACGCGCTGGTGATCGAGGGGATGGAGGCCGGCGGGCATATCGGCCCGGTTTCCACCAGCGTGCTGGCGCAGGAAATGCTGCCCGAGGTCGCGGACCAGGTGCCGGTGTTCGTCGCCGGCGGGATCGGCCGGGGCGAGGCGATCGCCGGTTATCTCGACATGGGCGCGGCGGGGGTGCAGCTCGGCACGCGCTTCGTCTGCGCGACCGAATCGATCGCGCACCCGGCGTTCAAGAAGGCGTTTTTGCGGGCGTCGGCGCGTGATGCGGTCGCCAGTGTCCAGATCGACCCGCGCCTGCCGGTGATTCCGGTGCGTGCGCTGAAGAATGCCGGGGGCGAGCTGTTCACCGCCAAGCAGCGCGAAGTGGCGCAGATGCTGGACGAAGGCGGCGTGGCGATGGCCGAGGCGCAGTTGCAGATCGAACATTATTGGGCGGGCGCGCTGCGCCGGGCGGTGATCGACGGCGATGTCGAACATGGCAGCCTGATGGCCGGGCAGTCGGTCGGCATGGTGACGAAGGAGGAACCGGCGGCCGAGATCATCGCGACGCTGATGGCCGAGGCGGCGCAGGCGCTGGAGAAGCGGGCGGCCTGAGGGTCAAAGTTCACTAAGTTCACACTAGCCACGGTTTTGCGCGTGGCGTTTGCGGGTGCCGCGACGGGCGGGCTCAGCCCAAAGTTCACCAAGTTCACACTCGCGGCGAGTTTGCGCGCGCCGTGGCGTTTGCCGTGGTGGCGGGCGGGTGGCGGTCACGATGGGAAAGAGCGTGACGGCAGCGTGGCAGGGTGTGGGCGTGTAGGAAAGCCGGCATTGGCGTGACGTCGATCTCGTGCGGCGTCTGCTGCGTGCTGTTACCGGGAGACCCCAGCCTGCGCTGGGATGACGTTCGTGGTGGGCGGATTTTCGTCGCCCCCCGCCCCTTCACCCCGGATTTCTACTGCCGCCGTAGAAGAAGCGGGACCCCGGGTCAGGCCCGGGGTGACGGGTGGGGCTGGCTATTGTGCCAGTCGACCGGCGCGGCGTTGGGGTGACGCGCGCTTCAAGCCGGCCCATCCTCGCGCAACCAGGCCAGCGCCGCTTCGCGCGAATCGAACATCCGCAGGTGCGGCAGCGCACGTTTCGCCTGCATCGACAGCAGCGCGCTGCTGCGGACCAGCGCGATCTTGCGCGAGGTGGTGCGCGACCGGTCGGCGATCTCGCCCAGCGCGGCGAGGACTTGGGGCGACTGGACGGCGAAGCCGGTAATGTCGAACAGCGCGACCTGCTCGCCCGGACGGACGCCCAGCGCCGGCAGGCGCGTCACCGCATCGCGGATCCCTGCGCCGAAGCGCTGGACGGTGTCGAGGTCCCAATGGCCGAACAGCGCGAAGTCGAGCATCCACGGCGCGGAGGTGATGGCTCCGCGAAAGGCGGGATCGTCGGCGATACGCATGGGAGTCCTGTGCATGGCGGCGCCCGTCGTGTGGCACGGGCCGCAATGTCACAGCATATTGTTTATAAAGCGTTTCTTAAAGAATCGTATCCGTTTCAGTAGGCCCGGCGGATGGCGAATTCGACCGCTTCGATCATCGCATCCTTCGCCGGACCATTGGGAAAGCGGCCGATGGCGTCGATCGCCCGCTGCCCATAATGCCGCGCCCGCGCGAGGGTGTCGTCGACCGCGCGGGTCGAACGGATCAGGGTGATGGCATGCGCCAGATCGGCGTCAGACGCCCGCTTGCCCGACACCGCGTCGCGCCAGAAGGCACGCGATTCCTCGTCGCCGCGGGCATAGGCGAGGATGACGGGCAGCGTCATCTTGCCTTCGCGGAAATCGTCACCGGCGTCCTTGCCCATGGTGTCGGCGTCGGAGACGTAATCGATCGCATCGTCGACCAGCTGGAACGCGATGCCAAGGTTGCGGCCATAGGCGTCCAAGGCGGCCTCGTCGGCGTCGGAGCGGTCGGCGACGATCGCGGCGATGCGGCAGGCGGCGGCGAACAGCGCCGCGGTCTTGGCCCCGATGATGTCGAGATAGCGATCCTCGGGCGTGTCGATGCGGCGGATGGCGGTCAACTGGTTGACCTCCCCTTCCGCGATCACGGCGGAGGCGCCCGACAGGACGCGCAGCGCCTTCAGGCTTTCCGCCTCGACCATCAGTTCGAAGCTCTTGGAAAACAGGAAGTCGCCGACCAGCACGCTGGCGGGATTGCCCCAGATGATGTTGGCGGTGCGCTTGCCCCGGCGCAGGTCGGACCCGTCGACCACATCATCGTGCAGCAGCGTCGCGGTATGGATGAATTCGACCGCCGCCGAGAGCAGGTGGTGGCGCGTGCCACCATAGCCAATCAGCTTGGCACAGGCGAGCGTCAGCATCGGCCGCATCCGCTTGCCCCCGCCGGCGATCAGGTGACCGGCCAGTTCGGGGATCAGCGGGATTTTCGACTGCATGCGATCAAGGATCACCGCGTTGACGCGGTTCATGTCGTCGGCGACCAACGCCATCAGCGGATCGAGGGAGGGGTCGGTCCGCTTGTCGAGGCGGTGCAGGGTAGCCGTCATGTCCCAGCGATGTGGCGGTTCACGCTCTCGAACGCAAGGGAAAGGCGGGGTTGCGCCGCCCGTCCCGTCGCGCGAAAGGGGCGGCACGAACCGGAAGAGGACGCCATGGCCGACGCGACGCTGCAACGATTCCGCCAGAGCATCGACAATATCGATGCCGCGCTGGTGTTCCTGCTGGCCGAACGGTTCAAGGTGACGCAGGCGGTCGGCGAGTACAAGGCCGAGAACGGCCTGCCCCCGGCCGATCCCGGGCGCGAGGAAGCGCAGATCGCACGGTTGCGGTCGCTGGCGCGCGATGCCGATCTCGACCCCGAATTTTCCGAGAAATTCCTGCGCTTCATCATCGACGAGGTGATTCGGCATCACCGATCGCTGCAGGACGGGGACGCGGCGTGAGCGACGACCGGATCGTTTTTGCGCCGGACGATGTCGATCTCACCCGTTCGCCGCTGCGGCGCGACCTGTCCGAGCCGACCTATGTGCTGGGTGCGTTCAACCCGGCGCTGACGCGGTTGCCCAGCGGCAATCTGCTGCTGCTGGTGCGGGTGGCGGAGGCGTTGCGCGAACCGGTGCGCCATGGCTGCGTGCGATCGATCCGCTGGACGGGCGGGCGCTATGTGCTCGACGCGTTTCCGGCCGATGCGGCGGATGTCAGCGATCCGCGGTTCTTTTCCTTGAAGGGCGGGGCCTATCCGTTCCTCGGGCTCACCTCGCTGTCATGGCTGTTGCCGGTCGAGCTGTCGGCGGACGGGCAGCGGGTGGTGGCGGTCCATTACGACCGCGCGGTCGAGCCGTCGGCGGACTATGCCCAGTACGGCGTCGAGGACCCGCGCATCGTGGCGATCGACGGCACGTACTGGATGACGGTGTGCGGCGTGTCGGGCGGGCGGCTGTGTACGGTGATGTACCGGTCGGACGACGGCTTTGCCTGGCGGTCGCAGGGGATCGTGCTCGACCATGGCAACAAGGACATGGTGCCGTTCGAGGGGCGGGTCGGCGACCGGTTCGTGTCGCTCACCCGGCCGCTGTCGGATGCGTGGTTCGTCGCAGCGCCCGATGGCGCGGAAGGGAGCGGACCGAGCATCAACCTCGCGACCTCCCCCGACATGCTGCACTGGCGGCCTTTGGCGGAACCGGCTTTGCAGCCGTTGAAGGGCGCGGCGGCGTATAAGCTGGGCGGCGGGACCCCGCCGGTGCGGACGAAGCGCGGGTGGATGATGCTGTATCACGGCGTCGAGAAACAGGGCGCGGTCGGGGTGTATCGGACGTACCGGGCGTTGATCGATGCCGAGGCTCGCGAGGTGCGGGAGCGGGACGAGACGCGGCCGGTGCTGGAGGCGGCGTCCGCGTTGATCGCGCCGATCGCGCATCAGGCGTATCTGCCGCAGCCGGTGGTGTTCACGACGGGAATCGTGGCGGATGGCGAGGACTGGATCGTGGCGTCGGGCGAGGCGGATCTGGCGTGTCGGTTGACGCGGGTGGCTGGCGCGCGGTTGGACTGAGCGCCCTGCCCCTGCCCCTTCCCCGTTATCCCCACCCCGTTTGCTTCGAGCGCAGGTTCGAGCCTGTCGAGAACCGAAGTCGAGAAGGGGCTGCCCCAAACGAGCAAGTTCTCGACGGACGCTTCTCGACAAGCTCGAAGCTGCTCGAACCGAACGGGGTGGGATGAAGGGGTGGTGTGTGAGGTCAGATCCCCAACCACACCCGCAGCGGATTGGCCGGGTCGGCCACCAGCTTCACCGTCAGCGCCAGCGACACCACCACCAGCAGCGGGCGGATCGCCCTGCCCCCGAACCGGATCGCCAGCGCCGCGCCGAGTTGTCCGCCGGCCACGCTCGCCACCGCCATCGACAGCCCCAGTACCCACCACACATGGCCGCCCGCGACCAGTACGATGACGCCGGCGAGATTGCTGGCGAGGTTCAGCAGCTTGGTATGCCCGACCGCCCGCGTCGCGCCCATGCCGGCGGCAGTGACGAGCAGCAGGGTGAAGAAGGAGCCGGTGCCGGGACCGAAGAACCCGTCATAGGTGCCGATCGCCGCCACCGCGAGCAGCAGCCCGGCGGGCGCGAGGCGGGTGTGGGTGTCGACGTCCGACAGGCGCGGGCCGAACAGGAAATACAGCGCCATCGCGACCAGCAGCACCGGCAGCAGCCCGGCAAGGAACTGCGGGTCGATCGCCTGCACCAGCGCCGCGCCGACCGCCGCGCCACCGAACGAGGCGAGCGCCAACCGCCACGAGCGGCGCAGGTCGATATGCCCCTTGCGCCAGAAGGCGAAGGTCGCGCCGGCGGTGCCGAACGCGCTTTGCAGCTTGTTGGTGCCGAGCGCCATGACCGGCGGCACGCCGGCGGCGAGCAGCGCGGGGATGGTGATGAGCCCGCCCCCGCCCGCCATCGCGTCGATGGTGCCGGCGCAGAAGGCGACCAGCATGAGCAGGGCGATGAGGTCGATGTCCATGGGGTGCGCGTAGCGGGGAAGGCGGCTGCGGGGAACCTCCCGGCTAGCCCTTATCCTTTCGTCACTCCCGCGAAGGCGGGAGTCCATAGACGCTGCCGCCGCGGCTCCATCGCCGACCTCGGCGTGTATGGATTCCCGCCTGCGCGGGAATGACGATGATGGGAAGGCCCGCCCGGTCGACAAGGCGACATACCCGGTCAGAGAATGGGATCAGTGGGGAGCTTCTGTTGCCCGGTGCTCCCCGTACCGCTGGAATCCGATTCTGTTGCCCGGTTCGGTCCAACCGCGCTATTTTGGAGTAACTTCAGGCCGTGAGGCCCTTAGTTACGCCGCAATCGCGAGTGCTTCGTTATCGTTGGCACTTGTGTGTATGGGCCGTTGCGGTGGTCCCATTCCGAACGAAAACAGCGCTTTTCAACACACGTCGATCCTGGTTCGGCCCCATCAGCTGAGCCGCTGGGTCGGCACGCTTCACGCGTGTCGACCATCCGGCGCAGGTGGTGGAGCCGCCGGGTACTGCCCCCGGGTCCGCTGCGTCTATTGCACGCCGCCATTTATCGTCATAGCCGGCTGGAAGCCGGCGAGAGGGGATATAGGCGCTTGTCCCGGCTTTGAAAAGAAGCGGACTTCCCTTGCGCGCGATGCGGTGGCATGGGCGACAGGATCATGCTGACCCAGCGTTCCCGCTATGCGCTGCGCGCGATGCTGTTCCTTGCCGAACAGCCGGCGGGCGAGGCCCCGATGCCGATGCACCGCATCGCCACCGCCGCGAACGTGCCGCGCAAGTTCCTCGAACTGATCCTCGCCGACCTGCGCGAGGCGGGGTTCCTGTCGTCGACGCGCGGCAAGGCGGGGGGCTATCACCTCGCGCGGCCAGCGCACCTGATTTCGCTGGGCGAGATCATCCGCGTGATCGAAGGGCCGCTGGCGCTGGTGCCCTGCGTCAGCCGCACCGCGTACCGCCCGTGCGGCGACTGCAAGGACGAGGCGAGCTGCGCCATCCGTCATGCGATGGCGCGGGTACGGGACGAGACGGCACGAATCCTCGACGGGACCAGCCTGGCGGCAGCGGCGGCGCAGGAGCTGGCGGCGGCATAAGCGTATCCCCGCGCAGGCGGGGATCCAGGGTTACAGGCGGCGAGCGTCGCTTTCTTGGCTCTGGACCCCCGCCTGCGCGGGGGTACGGCATCATTCCGACAGCGTCTTGCCCGCGCGCAATTCGTCGCGGATTTCGCGCAGCAGCGCGATTTCGGGCGGGTCGGCGGCGGGGGTGACGTCGCCGGTCTTCTGTTCCTGATGCACCGTCGCGATGGCACGGTTCACGAACTTGACCAGCAGGAACACGATGAAAGCGAGGATGACGAAATTGATCACCACGCTGACGAACTGGCCGTAGCCGAACAGCGGCACGCCAGCGGCCTTCAGCGCGCTATAGCTTTCCGGGCTACCCTTATAGGTCGCCGGGATCGGGCCGAGCTTGATGAAATAGCTCGAAAAATCGAACCCGCCGAAGATGTAGCCGATCACCGGCATGATGATGTCGTCGGTCAGCGATTTGGTGATCGTGCCGAACGCCGCGCCGATGATGACCCCGACCGCGAGGTCGAGCACGTTGCCGCGCGCGACGAACGTGCGAAATTCCTTGAGCATGGACCTGGCCCTCCCGTCTCTGCTTGAGGGTGGCATAGTGCTTCGATACCATGGTGCCAGGCAAGCACCGGACAGGATGATATACATGCGGCGGGCGATGGTGGTGATGATGGCGGTGCCGCTGGCGGCATGCGGCGTGAACAGCGTGCCGACCGCCGAGGAAGAGGTGAACGCCCGGTGGGGCGAGGTGCAGAACCAGTATCAGCGCCGTGCCGACCTGATCCCCAACCTCGTCGCGACGGTGAAGGGATTCGCCGGACAGGAGGAACGCGTGCTGACGCAGGTGACGCAAGCGCGCGCGAACGCGACGTCGATCAACGTCACCACCGACGACCTGTCCGACCCGGCGACGTTCCAGCGGTTCCAGGCGGCACAGAACCAGCTGACCCAGGCGCTGGGCCAGTTGCGCACGGTGGTCGAGGCGTATCCACAGCTGACCAGCAACCAGAATTTCCTGTCGCTGCAATCGCAGCTGGAGGGTACCGAGAACCGCATCGCGATCGCCCGGCGCGATTATAACGAGGCGGTGCAGGCATATAACACCCGCATCCGCACCTTCCCCGACGCGGTCGGCGCGCGCATCTTCTATGGCGCCAAGCCCAAGCAGAGCTTTCAGGCGCAGGCCGGGGCGGAGGTCGCGCCGCAGGTCAATTTCGGCAATTCGAACTGACGCGCGGCCCGATGCGGCGCCTGTTGATCTGCCTGTGGATAAGTTTGTGGACAGTCTGCGCACTGCCCGCCGCCGCGCAGACATTTCCGAAGTTCACCGGGCTGGTCGTCGACGATGCCAACGTCCTGCCGGCGGAAACTCGCGCCGACCTTACGCAGAAATTGCTGGTTTTACAGAAGGATACCAAGCGGCAGTTCGTCGTGGCGACGATCGGCGACACCCAAGGCTATCCGCTGGAGGAGTATGGCTATCGGCTGGGCCGAGCCTGGGGCGTGGGCCTCAAGGATGTGGATAACGGCGCGATCCTGTTCATTGCGCCGAACAATCCCGCGGGGCAACGCGGACCGCGGCTGGAGGTCGGTTATGGCCTCGAACCGATCCTGACCGACGCGATATCGAGTGCGATCATCCAGCAGCAGATGATGCCGAAGCTGAAGGACGGCGACGTGCCCGGCGCGATGACCGCCGGAGCGGATGCGGTGATCGCGCAATTGCGGCTGAGCCCCGAGGAAGCGCAGGCGCGGGTCGATGCCGCGGCGGCGGCGTTCGACCGGGGCCGGCGTCAGCAGCCACGATCGGGCGGGAGCGGCCTGCCGACCGGCGCGATCTTCTTCATCGCGATCGGGGTCATCATCTTCTGCATGCTGGTCTTTTCGGGACGGCGGCGGCGCGCCGGGCCATGGGGCCGGACGCATCGCAGCAGCACGGCGGGCGACGTCGCGCAGGTCGTGTTGTGGTCGATCGCCGACGAACTGGCGCGTGGTGCCGCACGCGGCGGCAGCCGTGGCGGGGGCTGGTCGGGCGGCGGATCGTCGGGCGGGTGGGGTGGCGGCGGCTTTACCGGTGGCGGCGGCGGATCGTTCGGCGGCGGCGGCGCTTCCGGGAATTGGTGATGCACCTGAACGATACCGACCGGGCGCGCATCCGCGATGCGGTGGCGCAGGCCGAATCGGCGACCGAGGGCGAGATCGTCGTCGTGCTCGCCCGGCGGTCCGACGCCTATCATGATGTAGGGCTGCACATGGCGGTGCTGGCGATGCTGCTGGTGCTGGTCGGCACCGCATTGTGGCCGGGCTGGCTGCTCGCCTTTCATGCTTGGGTCGAGCCGTGGGGCGATGCCCCTACCCCGCTGTTCCTGCTGTCGACACTGGCGTGGGTGCAGGGCGCGGTGTTCCTGATCGTGCGCTATGGCTGTGCGTGGATGCCGCTCCGCATGGCGCTGACCCCGGCGGCGACCAAGGCGCGGCGGGTCCATGCGCGCGCGCTGCTGCTGTTCCGTGCCGCCGCCGAACGCCGCACGGTCGCGGCGACGGGCGTGCTGCTGTACCTGTCGCTCGACGAACATCGCGCCGAACTGATCGCCGAGGCCGCGATTCACGACCGGGTCGATCCGGCACTATGGGGCGATGCGCTGGCGGCGTTGCTGGTGGCGTTGAAGCAGGACCGGCCGGCCGACGGGATCGTCGCGGCGGTGGGCGCGATCGGCGCGGTGCTCGCCGAACATTTTCCGACAGGAGCCAGACCGATGAACGAACTTCCCGACCGGTTGATCGAACTATGATCGATGCCGATGCCCCCGAAGAGGTGATGTGGGCCGGGCGCTTCATCACCGCGAAGAAGCGTGGCCGCTGGGAATATGTCGGGCGCGCGAACGGGATCGGCGCGGCGGTGATCGTCGCGATCGATGACGGCCATGTGCTGCTGGTCGAGCAATATCGCGTGCCGCTGGGGCGCAACTGCATCGAACTGCCCGCCGGACTGGTCGGCGACGATGCGGCGGGCGAAGCGGCGGCGGTGGCGGCGACGCGCGAGCTGGAGGAGGAGACCGGCTATCGCGCAGGGTCGATGGTGCCGCTTGGCGAATATCATTCGTCGCCGGGGATGGTGTCGGAGAGTTTCACGCTGTTTCGCGCCGGTGATCTGGTGAAGGTCGGTGAGGGTGGCGGGGTGCCCGGCGAGGATATCGTCGTGCATCGGGTGCCGCTGGAGGGCGTGGCCGGGTTCGTGGCCGGGCAGCGGGCGGCGGGCAAGGCGGTCGATGTGAAGTTGTTGCTGTTGTTGGCGCCGGTTCTGTTGGGGTGAGTTTCAGGCGAAGGTTAGCCCGGGGTACTACCCGTCACTCCGGACTTGATCCGGGGCGACGCTTTTTGGACTGGCGATTGTAGAAGGAAGAAGCGGGACCCCGGGTCAAGCCCGGGGTGACGGGTGGGGTTGGGGTTGGAACCCACACGCCGTTTGCGCTGCCTCGATCCCGTCTCCGTCCCCTACGCCCTCCGTTTGCTTCGAGCGGAGGTTCGAGCCTGTCGAGAACCGTAGTCGAGAAGGGGTGCCCCGAGAAACGCGTTCTCGACGGACGCTTCTCGACAGGCTCGAAGCTGCTCGAACCGAACGGGGGGCGTGGGAACCGGCCGGTCAGCCCTTGTGGGTGCCGCTGGGACCCGCACTCGGCGTGGGCGTCGGCACCCCGCAGGGCACGATATTCTTCGGCTCCGGTCGCGGGCCTTCGGGGGTGAACATCGCGATATAGCCGCCGGCCGAGGGCATCTTCTGCAGCTCGACCATCCGGTAGCCGACCGCCTCGAACTCGCATTTCAGCAGCGCAGGCGGGGTGCCGTGATTCTGGGTGCGGCGGTCGGCGTCGACCACCACCACGCGCCCGCCGGGGCGCAGCGAGGGGCGCAGGTTCCACAGGAAGGCGTAGGGCTCGGCGATCTCGTGGTACATGTGGACCATCAGCACCCGGTCGAAGCTGTCGACCGGCAGCTTGGCATCGTCGGGTTCGCCCAGCCGGACGCTGACATTGTCGAGGCGTTCGCGCGCGACCCGGTGCGCCAGCGCGTCGCGGATCTGCGGGATGATGTCCTCGGCCAGCACGCGGCCGTCGTCGCCGACCCGCTGTGCCAGGCGGATGGTGTAATAGCCCTCGCCCGCGCCGATATCGGCGACGGTCATGCCTGGCGCGATGCCGGCCTTGTCCATCACCAGCTCGGCCTCGTTCAGCCGGTCGCGCGCTTCCTCGGTCGACCAGCGCGCCGACACGATCGTCGCCACGGGCCGGTCGGCCTTGGGAAAGTCCGGCTTGTCCTCCCGCTGCGCATTGGCGATCGGGTTCGGCTGCGTCGCGTCGCAGCCGGCCAGAATCAGCAGCGCGGGGAGGACGGCGCGGTGCATCTCAGTCGACATCCTCGACATCGACCTTCTCGCCCGTGACCCGTTGCGACAGCGCCGCCGCCATGAACGGGTCGAGCGCACCGTCCAGCACGTCGCCGGGCGCGGTCGAGACGACGCCGGTGCGCAGGTCCTTCACCATCTGATAGGGTTGCAGGACATAGGAGCGGATCTGGTGGCCCCAGCCGATATCGGTCTTGGTCGCGTTCTCGGCATTGGCCTCCGCCTCGCGGATCGCCAGCTCGCGCTCATACAGGCGGGCGCGCAGCTGGTTATAGGCCTCGGCCTTGTTCTTGTGCTGCGACCGCTGGTTCTGGCACTGCACCACGATGCCGGTCGGGATATGGGTGATGCGCACCGCCGAATCGGTGGTGTTGATGTGCTGCCCGCCGGCGCCCGACGCGCGATAGGTGTCGATGCGCAGGTCGCTTTCGTTATACTCGACCTCGATATTGTCGTCGATCACCGGATAGACCCAGACGGACGCGAACGAGGTGTGGCGCCGTGCCGCGCTGTCATAGGGGCTGATGCGGACGAGGCGGTGGACGCCGCCCTCGGTCTTGGCGAAACCGTACGCGTTCTCGCCCTTCAGCAGCAGCGTCGCCGACTTGATGCCCGCCTGTTCGCCCGAATGCTGGTCGACCAGCTCGACCTTCAGCCCGCGGCGTTCGGCCCAGCGGGTGTACATGCGTTGCAGCATGCCGGCCCAGTCCTGGCTCTCCGTCCCGCCGGCACCGGCGTTGATCTCGATATAGGTGTCGTTGGCATCGGCCTCGCCCGACAGCAGCGCCTGCACCTTGTCGTGATCGGCACGCTTCGCGAGTTCGGCGAGGTTGGCGACGCCTTCGTCGGCCATCTCGGCATCGCCCTCGGCCTCGGCCATCTCGATCAGTTCGACCGTGTCGGACAGCTCACGCTCGATGGTGCGGGTGGCGGTGATCGCCTCGTCCAGCCGGCGGCGTTCGCGCATCACTTCCTGCGCGGCCTTGGGATCGTTCCACAATGCCTGGTCCTCGACGCGCGCGTTCAGCTCGTCCAACCGGCGCAGCGCGCGGTCCCAATCGAGGAAGCGGCGCAGCAGCGCGAGGGCATCGTTGATCTTGTCTACATGGGCTTGCGCTTCGGCGCGCATGGGGGAAACTCCGGAAAAACGTCATCAGGGGGAATGCCGCCGATATAGGGCGCGCGCTAGTAGATTCCCCCTTCGCGTTGCAAGAAGTCGCTGTCGCGCGGTTGCGCCTGTCGTTGGACCGGCGCGGCGCGGGTCGGGTCGCGGGTGACGGGCGCGCGCGCCTCGCCCAGCCGGCCGGTGGCGCGGCGCGCCTCCGTCTCGGGCTTGAACGCTTCCCAGATGATGCCGGCCTTGGGGTCGGTCGTCGGCCAGCCGCCATAGACCGGACGGCCGCTGGCGCGGTCGATGCGGACCATGCGGATGCCGGCGGGCGCGCGGAACGGCAGCACCTCCATGTCCTTGTACGCCTTGACCGCGAAGCTCTTGTAGATCGGCGCGGCGATCGTGCCGCCCTGCGCATAGCCGCCCAGATTGCGCGGCGTGTCGAAGCCCAGATACAGGCCGGCGATCATCTGCGGCGTGCCGCCGACGAACCATACGTCGGTGGGACCGGTCGAGGTGCCGGTCTTGCCCATGATCGGGCGGCCGAGATCGCGCAGGGTGGTCGCCGTGCCGCGCTGGATCACCCCCTCCATGATGTGCACCATCTGGTAGGCGCTCATCGCGTCCATGATCTGGCGCGACTTGATCTGCGGACGCGGCATCGGCTTGCCGTCCCAGTCGGGCGCGTTGCAGCCGTCGCAGGCGCGCCAGTTTTCGGGCAGGATCACCTTGCCGCGCCGGTCCTGCACGAAATCGATCACGGTGGGTTTGAGCTCGCGGCCCTGATTGGCGAGGATCGAGTACGCATTGACCATGCGCATGACCGTCGTCTCGCCCGCGCCCAGCGCATAAGAGAGGTACGGCGGGAACTTGGTGTCGCTGACGCCGACGCGCTGGATCAGGTCGTTGACCTTGTCCATGCCGGTCTGTGCGGCGGCGCGCACCGTCATCAGGTTGCGCGACTGTTCGACGCCCCAGCGCATGGTGTGCGGCCCGGCGCCGCCGCCGCCGAAGTTGCGGAAGCATTTCTGGCCCAGCCGCCCGCCCTGGTTCACGCAGAACGGGCCGTCGACGATGATCGAGGCCGGGGTCATCCCCGCCTCCAGCGCGGCGGCATAGACGATCGGCTTGATGGTCGATCCGGGCTGGCGCATCGCCTGGGTCGCGCGGTTGAACGACTGGATGCGGCTGTCGAAGCCGCCCTGCATGGCGAGGATGCGGCCGGTGCGCGGGTCCTCGACCACCATGCCGCCCGACACGCGCGGGACCGAGCGCAACGACCACTGGCTGCCGGCAGGGGCCACTGCGAGGATGTCGCCGGGCAGGATCGCGGCGAAGGCGGTGCCGCCCTGCCCCCGGACCGGCATCACCGCATTGCCGCGCGGCAGGACGCCGGTGCGCCCGTCGGCGAAACCGATCCGCGCCTCGCCGCCATCCTTGGCGATGACGATGGCGGCCTGCCAGTCCTGATAATCGATGGCGATGTTGGTGTTAAGCAACGCCGACTGCCAATTGTCCTCGTCGACCTCCAGCCGCGGCTTGTTGAGCGGGCCGGACCAGCCACGCCCCGAATCGAAGCGGATCAGGCCTGAACGCAGCGCGTCCTGCGCATCCTGCTGAATCTTCGGGTCGAGCGAGGTGCGCACCCACAGCCCGCCGGCATAGACGCTGTGCGGACCGTCCTTCGCATTCTCGCCGAACCGGTCGAGCAGCTGGCGGCGCACTTCCTCGATGAAGTAGCCGCCGGCGGTTTCCTGTCGCGGGGTCTGGCGCGGGATGGTGCCGAGCGGTTGGGCGACCGCCGCCGCACGCTGGGCCGGCGTGATGAAGCCGTTGCGCTCCATTTCGCCCAGCACCCAGTTGCGCCGGGCGATCGCGCGATCATAGCCACGTTCGGGGGTGTAATTGGACGGCCCCTTGGGCAGGATCGCCAGATAGGCCATTTGCGGCAGCGTCAGCTCGCGCAGTTCCTTGCCGAAATAGGCGTGGCTCGCCGCCTCGACGCCGAACGCGTTCCGGCCGAGCGCGATCTGGTTGAGATAGAGTTCGAGGATCTGCTGCTTGGTCAGCGCGCTTTCGATGCGATAGGCGAGCAACGCCTCCTTCGCCTTGCGGACATAGCTGACCTCGTTGGTCAGCAGCAGGTTCTTCGCCACCTGTTGCGTGATGGTCGACGCGCCGATCGGGCGGCCGCTGCGCGTCAGGTTGGTGAAGACCGCCGCCGCGATGCCGGGATAATCGACGCCGTGATGTTCGAAGAAGGTGCGATCTTCCGCCGCCAGGAACGCGCGGACCAGCAGCGGGGGATATTCGGCATAGGACAGCTGCACGCGGCGTTCGCGGGCATAGCTGTGGATCGGATCGCCCTCGATCCCCCGGACATTGGTCGGCAGCGGCGGTTCATAGGCGCGCAGCGAATCGACCGAGGGCAGCGTGCGCCACAGCAACAGCCAGATCAGGAACACGCCGATCCCGGCCAGCAGGAACGCGAAGGCCGGCAGGCGGAACCACCACCGCCGCCGGATACGGGCGAAACGGGCGCGCCAGCCTGGGCGGGCGGCGTCGGGAGTGGCTTCGGTGTCGGATACGCTCATCGCCCGCGCGGTTTAGCAGGTTTGGGCGTGGGGGAAAGCGGGGCGTTTCTTGGGCCTCGCCCCGGATACGTCATCCCAGCGAAGGCTGGGATCTCCCGGTTGTAGCATGGGACAGGAGCCGATGGAGGCCCCAGCCTGCGCTGGGGCGACGTGTGTGGCGAGAAAGCTACCGCCCCGCCCCATCCGCCACCAGCGCGTCGGACAACAACGCCCGGATGGCACGCAGTTCGGTGATGCGCGCTGCGCGGCGTGGCGCCGGGGCGACCGGCAGCGGGGCCTTGGCCTCCTGCGCCAGCAATTGCTGCACGCCGCGCACGGTATAGCCCTGTTCGCCCAGCAGGCCGTGAATGCGACGCAGCAGCGCCACATCCTCCGGCCGGTAATGGCGGCGGTCGCCGGCGCGGGTCAGCGGCTTGATCTGCGGGAAGCGCCCTTCCCAATAGCGCAGCTTGTGCTGCGGCACCCCCAGTTCGCGCGCGACCTCACCGATCGTGCGATAGGCGCCGGCCGATTTGTCGACGGGGGGCGCCAATCGGGTCCGATCAGCCCGCCGCGACGATGCGGTCGCGCATCATCTGGCTGGCACGGAAGGTGAGCACCCGCCGCGGCGCGATCGGCACCTCGACCCCGGTCTTGGGATTGCGGCCGACGCGTTCGCCCTTGTCGCGCAGGACGAAGCTGCCGAAGCCCGAAATCTTGACGTTCTCGCCCTTGGCGAGCGCCTCGCACAGATGCCCCAGAATCTGTTCGACCACGCGCGCGGAATCGGCGCGCGACAGGCCGATTTCGCGGTGCATCTCTTCGGCAAGGTCCGCGCGGGTCAGCGTGCCATCGGTTGCCATCGGTTCTGTTCCCCTTCGAAATACGACGAACCGATAGCAGGCCGTATACGAAGATTCAAAAATACGAAAGGATTACCAACGCACTACGGCGGCGCCCCAAGTAAAGCCACCCCCCATCGCCTCCAGCACGACAATATCGCCGCGCTTGATCCGCCCGTCCTTGACCGCGACGTCGAGCGCCAGGGGAACCGAGGCTGCGGACGTGTTGGCGTGCCGGTCGACGGTGACGACCACCTTTTCAGGGGCGAGGCTCAGCTTGCGCGCGGTCGCATCGAGGATGCGGGCATTGGCCTGATGCGGCACGACCCAGTCGACATCGGCCGGGGTCAGCCCGGCGAGGTCGAGCGATTCGCCCATGACGGCGGCAAGGTTGACCACCGCATGGCGGAACACTTCCTTGCCCTTCATGCGCAGCTTGCCGACGGTGCCGGTGGTCGACGGGCCGCCATCGACGTAGAGCAGCTGGTTGTGGCGACCGTCGGCGTGGAGCCGGGTCGACAGGATGCCGCGTCCGTCCGAATCGTCCTGCGCCTCGAGCACGATCGCGCCCGCGCCGTCGCCGAACAGGACGCAGGTCGTGCGATCCTCCCAGTCGAGGATGCGGCTGAAGGTTTCGGCCCCGATCACCAGCGCGCGGCGATGGACGCCGGCCCGCAGCATCGAATCGGCGACCTGCACCGCGTAGAGGAACCCCGAACAGACCGCCGCGACGTCGAACGCGACGCAATCGTCGATGCCCAAAGCCGCCTGCACCTTGGTCGCGGTCGCCGGGAAGGTCTGGTCCGGGGTGGCGGTCGCCAGCACGATCAGGTCGATCTGTCCCGGTTCCAGCCCGGCGGCGGCGATCGCGGCGCGCGCGGCATCGGTCGCCAGCGACGAGGTCGTCTCATGCTCGGCGGCGATGTGGCGGAAACGGATGCCGGTGCGCTCGACGATCCATTCGTCGGAGGTATCGACCCGCTCGGCCAGGTCGGCGTTGGAGACGCGGTTGGCGGGGAGCGCCGATCCGGTGCCGGTGACGATCGCGCGAATCATGCTGCCTGTGCCTCGATACCGGCCAGATCGCTGGCGATGCTGCGGGTGAGGTCGTCGCGCACCATCTTGGCGGCGACCTGGATCGCGTTCGACACGCCGATCGCATTGGCGCTGCCATGGCTCTTCACCACCAGCCCGTTGAGGCCGAGGAAGACCGCGCCATTATGGTTGTTGGGGTCGAGATGGTGGCGCAGCAGCTCGGTCGCCGGCTTCGAGATCAGGAACCCGATCTTCGAGCGGACCGACGAACGGAACGCCCGCTTGAGCAGGTCGGCGACGAAGCGTGCCGTCCCCTCCGCCGTCTTCAGCGCGATATTGCCGGAAAAGCCGTCGCAGACGACGACATCGACCTGCCCGCGCGACAGGCGATCGCCCTCGATATAGCCGGTGAAGGTCATCGGCAGATGCGGCGAGGCGCGCAGCGTCGCCGCCGCTTCCCGCACGCTGTCGATGCCCTTCAGCTCCTCGGTGCCGATGTTCAGCAGCGCGACGCGGGGGGATTCGAGGTCCAATGCGGTGCGGGCATAGGCGGCGCCCATCACCGCGAACTGCACGAGGTTGCGCGCATCGCATTCGGCATTGGCGCCGAGGTCGAGCATGACGAGGTCGTTGTCGCCGAGGCTCGGCAGCAACGCCGCCAGCGCCGGCCGGTCGATGCCGGGCATGGTGCGCAGCGCGAGCTTCGCCATCGCCATCAGCGCGCCGGTATTGCCCGACGACACGGCGGCGGCGGCGCGCCCCTGCTTCACCAGGTTGATGGCGATGCCCATCGACGTGGTCTTCGCCCGGCGAATCGCCTGGCTGGGCTTGTCGGAAGAACCGACAACCTCAGGCGCGTGGACGATTTCCGACGCGGCACTGAGGTTGGGATGCGATTCGAGACCGGCGCGAATCGCCGCCTCGTCGCCGACCAGCAGGAAGCGCATCGATTCGTGGCGTCGCCGTGCATGGGCGACGCCCGCCAGCATGGTGGCAAGCCCTTCGTCACCGCCCATCGCGTCGATGGCGATCCAGGACCCGTCAGCCATGCGTGCCTTCCTGTCCGGTGGAGCGGATTACGCTTCGACCGAGACGACTTCGCGACCGTTATAATGGCCGCAAGCGGTGCACAGATTGTGCGGACGCTTCAGTTCGCCGCAGTTCGGGCATTCCTGGAACGACTCGATGCTCAGCGAGTCGTGGCTGCGACGCATACCGCGCTTCGAGGGCGTGGTCTTTCTCTTGGGAACTGCCATTTCGGCACCTTTATCACTTGGGTATCAGTTGGTTTCGCGATCAACTGACGACGCGGCCCAGGCAAGTGCCGGACCGCTTTTCCGCGACCGGCGACCCGCCGGACCGGCAGACAGGCTGGTCGCGAAGCGAACCGCGCCTATAGCGTTTTCGTGCGCGGTTGCAAGCATTGGGTTGGGTTTGGCGGCCTGCCACCGAACCGTATCCCCGCGCAGGCGGGGATCCAGAGCGCCGAACGCCGGCGTGGCGCTGCTTGTCCCTGGATCCCCGCCTGCGCGGGTATGCGATATCGCGCTTACCTGGCCAGCACCTTGTCCCCCACGAACGGGTTCGTCGCGCGTTCATTGCCGAAGGTGCTGCCCGGACCATGGCCCGGCACGAACGCGACGTCATCGCCCAGCGGCCACAGCTTGGCCACGACCGAGTCGATCAGCGCCTGATGGTCCGACAGCGGAAAGTCGGTGCGACCGATCGATCCCTGGAACAGCACGTCGCCGACCAGCGCGAATCGCGCTTCTTCGTGGAAGAAGATGACATGGCCGGGCGTATGGCCCGGTGTTTCGTACACCGCGAAGCTCGCCTCCCCCACAGTGACCGTGTCGCCTTCGACCAGCCAGCGGTCGGGTTCGAACGGGACGCCGCGCAGGCCCCAGCGCTTGCCGTCCTCGTCCAGCCGCGCGATCCAGAAGCGGTCCGCCTCGTGCGGGCCCTCGATCGGTACGCCCAGCTGTTCGGCCAGCGGCTTCGCCTCGCCGCAATGGTCGATATGGCCGTGGGTCAGGATGATCTTTTCGATAGTCACACCCTGCTGCTCGGCGGCGGCGAGCAGGCGCGGCAGGTCGCCGCCGGGATCGACGAACGCCCCGCGCATCGTCTTCGTACACCATATCAGCGTGCAATTCTGCTGGAGCGGGGTGACGGGCACGATCGCCGCGCGGATCGGGGATGGGGTCATGCCGCCGCCTTATCGTTTTCGGGCTGATCCGGCAAAGCCGGATCAGGCGGCACCGGCCCGCTCCCCCACCCGACCACCCAATCAGGATACGCTGTGGGTGGTCGGGTGGGGGAGCGGGCCGGTACCGCGTCCACGAAAGTGGAGCAGCTTTAATCCCGCGTACACAAAGCACCGTCACAATGCTTGCCCCGCGCGCGCGCAACCGGCAAGCGTGGGGGAATGTTCGACACCACCTGGCCTTTCGTGCTGTTCGACGATGCCCGGCCGGGCGGAACCGCACGGCTGTACCGTGCACCCGGCCGGATCATCCGCGCCGATCGGGTGGAGGAGGTCGCCGATGCGCTGGCGCAGGTGCAGGCGACGACGGCGGCGGGCGAGAGCGTCGCGGGCTATATGACCTACGAGGCCGGCGCCGCGCTGGTGCCGGGTGCGCCGGTGCGGGCCGGCGACGGCCCGCTGCTGTGGTTCGGCGTGTTCGACACGACGGAGACGATCGACGTCGCCACCGCCCTGCCCGATCCGGCCGGGGCGTGGATCGGATCGGTCGCGCCGGGCATCGCCGCCGATGCCTATGCCAGGCGCTGTGCCGACATTCTCGACCTGATCGCGGCGGGCGATATCTATCAGGCGAACCTGACCTTCGGGGCGCAGGTCCCGGTGGTCGGCGATCCGATGGCGCTCTATGCCGCGATTCGACCGCGCGCCGCCGCCGGGCATGGCGCGGTGGTATGGACCGGCAGCGACTGGCTGCTGTCCTTTTCGCCCGAGCTGTTCTTTTCGGTCGAACGGGGGCGGATCACCGCGCGGCCGATGAAGGGCACCGCGACGCGCGATCCCGATCCGGTGCGCGACCGCGCCGCGGCGCAGGCATTGGCAAGCGACCCCAAGCAGCGCGCCGAAAACCTGATGATCGTCGACCTGATGCGCAACGACCTGTCGCGTGTCGGCGTGGCCGGCAGCGTGCGCGTGCCCGAGCAGTTCGTCGTCGAAACCTATCCGAGCATCCACCAGCTGATCTCGTCGGTGACCGCCGATCTGGCGCCGGGTAGGCACGCGGTCGATGCGCTGGCGGCGTTGTTCCCGTGCGGATCGATCACCGGCGCGCCCAAGCGTCGCGCGATGCAGGCGATCGATGCGGTCGAACAGCGTGCACGCGGCATCTACACCGGGGCGATCGGCTGGATCGACGGCGATGGCGACGCATCGTTCAACGTCGCGATCCGCACGCTGCGCCTGCCCGCCGGCAGCGCGAACGCGACGCTGGGACTGGGATCGGGCGTCGTCGCCGATTCGGTCGCCGAGGCCGAATGGCATGAATGCCTCGCCAAGGCGCGCTTCCTCGACGTCACGCCGACGCCGATCGACCTGATCGAGACGATGGCGTTCGACCCGCATGGCGGCATGCCGCTGCTCGAGCGGCATCTGGCGCGGATGACCGAGAGCGCGCGGGCGCTGGGGTTCGCGTTCGATCGCCATGCGACGCGCAACGAATTGCAGGCGGCGACCTTCCGCTTGCGCGAAGCGTCGCGGGTGCGGCTGCTGCTGTCGCGCAGCGGGGCGATCGCGGTCGACGTGACGCCGTTGCCGCCCGCGCTGGCCGGGCCGGTCGATGTCGCGGTGGCACGCCTGCCGCTAGACCGCCGCGACCTGCGCCTCGCGCACAAGACCAGCGACCGCCGCTTCTGGCCCGCGCCGCCGCCCGGCTGTTTCGAGACGATCTTCGTCGGCGAGGATGGCGAGCTGACCGAGGGCAGCTTCACCTCGATCTTCGTCGGTGGTGGGGCACAGTTGCTGACCCCGCCGCTCGACCGGGGGCTGCTGCCCGGCGTGCTGCGCGCGGAGCTGATCGCACGGGGCGAGGCGGTCGAGATGCCGCTGACCCTCGCCGATCTTGCGCAAGGATTTTACATCGGCAACGCGGTTCGCGGATTGATTCGTGCGCGCTTGGTTGCAGATGCGAACATTGGGGCGTAAGGGCGCGTCCACCTGTTCCTTCTCAGCATCGGACGTCCCATGAAGCCCTCCGCCGCGCTCGACCGCATCAACCCGTCGCCGACCCTCGCCATCACGTCGAAGGTGCTCGAACTGAAGCGGCAGGGCGTCGACGTCATTGGCCTGGGCGCGGGCGAACCCGATTTCGACACGCCCGATTTCGTGAAGGACGCCGCGATCGAGGCGATCCGCGCCGGCAAGACCAAATATACCAATGTCGACGGCACCGTCGAGCTGAAGGACGCGATCATCGCGAAGTTCAAGCGCGACAACGGCCTGACCTATGCCGCGAACCAGATCAGCGTGAATGTCGGCGGCAAGCACACGCTGTTCAACGCGCTGGTCGCGACGGTCGATGCGGGGGACGAGGTGATCGTGCCCGCGCCCTATTGGGTCAGCTACCCCGACGTCGTGCAGTTCGCGGGCGGGACGCCGGTGTTCATCGCGGCCGGCGCCGACCAGAATTACAAGATCACCCCCGAACAGCTCGATGCCGCGATCACCGAGAAGACGAAGTGGGTCATCCTCAATTCGCCATCCAACCCGACCGGCGCGGGCTATACCCGCGACGAGCTGCGCGAACTGGGCAAGGTGCTGGAGCGGCATCCGCATGTGTGGATCTTCGCCGACGATATGTACGAGCATATCGTCTATCCCGGCTTCGAATTCGCGACGATCGCCGAGGTCAACCCGGCGCTGTACGACCGCACGCTGACGGTGAACGGCTGTTCGAAGGCCTATGCCATGACCGGCTGGCGCATCGGCTATGCTGCGGGCGCGGCATGGCTGATCAAGGCGATGGCCAAGCTGCAGTCGCAATCGACCAGCAATCCCTGTTCGATCGCGCAGGCCGCCGCCGTCGCCGCGCTGAATGGCGACCAGTCGTTCCTGGCCGAACGCAACGCCGCGTTCCAGCGGCGGCGCGACCTGGTCGTCGCCGAGCTGAATGCGATTCCCGGCATCACCTGCCCGACGCCCGAAGGCGCCTTCTATGTCTATCCCGACATCTCCGGGCTGATCGGCAAGACGACTCCGGCGGGCAAGCGGATCGACACCGACGAGGATTTCGTCGGCTATCTGCTGGAGGACGCCAGGGTCGCGGCGGTGCAGGGCGCGGCGTTCGGCCTGTCGCCCGCGATGCGGATCAGCTATGCCACGTCGGACGAACTGCTGGCCGAAGCGTGCGCCCGCATCCGGTCGGCGTGCGCCGCGCTCAAGTAATTACGCCGTAGAAACGGACTGTTAGGGCATCGTCCCTATCACCACGACAGTTGTGATAGGGACTGCATGCTGCTCGATATTTCCACCCTGTACATCATGGTCGCGCTGTGTTCGGTCGTGGCCGGGATCGTGCATCTGACGGCAGCGGCCGGCGGGCGGTTCGATTCTTGGGCCAAGTGGTGGGGTGTCGGGCATGTCCTGCTGGGGGCGAGCGCGGTCGCGCCGCTGCTGCGTCCGCTGCACCTTCCCGGATTGATCAATATCGGCAACGCGATCGCCGCGACCAGCTATGGCCTGATCTATATCGGCATGCGCCGCTTCGCCGACCCTTCCGAGCGTCTGTGGCCATGGATCGCGATCGCCAGCATCGTCGCCCTGCCGATGCTGCTATGGTCCGGTCCCGTCGATGCCGGATATCGCATCGCCTATCTGAATGTCGTCCGCTCGCTGTTCGACGTGGCGACGGTCGTCGTCGCCGTCCGCATCGCCCGGCAGGAGGCGTTGCGTACCGGATGGATCGTGGCGGTGATGTTCACGATGACGGTGCCGATGTTCCTCGGGCGGGCATGGTTTGCCGTTACCGGCCAGCTCGGCCCCGAACCCACCGGCATGCATGGCGGACCCGCGGCATGGCTGGCGGCCGGCGCGGTCGCGTTCATCATGTTCCGCGGCTTTTCGCTGATGACGATGGATGCGGAGCGGTGCGAACAGCGGCTGGCGACGCTGGCCGAGCGTGACGGGCTGACCGGTGCCGGCAACCGCACCGCGTTCGACCGGGCACGCATCGGCTGGCGCGGCGACGGTGCGGTGCTGATGCTCGACCTCAACCGGTTCAAGGCGCTGAACGACCGCCATGGCCATGCCACCGGCGACGCGGCGCTGCGCATCGCGACCCGGGCGGCGGTGGCGTCGATCGCGATGACCGGGCGCGTGTTCCGCTGGGGCGGCGACGAGTTCGTCTGCGTCCTGCCAGGCATCGACGCCGCCGATGCCGAAGCGATCGCCGCCGGAATCGTCGCCCGGTTCGACCAGGGCATGTCCGCGCTGCTCGGCCCCGGCCATGCCACCGGCGTCAGCATCGGATGGGCGGCGGGATCGTTCGAGACGCTCGACCACCTGATTACCCAGGCCGACCGCCTGATGTATGTCGACAAGCATCGCAGCCGTGCCCGCGCGTCGATTGCGCAACGCAGCGTTGCCGATCCCGCACCCTCGCCGCCCTTGATTTCGCAGTCGCAACATGGTTGAGGCTGTGCGCAACATGAACGGACGCGCCAGCGTCGGTTCAGCCCCGCAAACCTATATCTTGCATCGAACATTGGGCGGCACCGCTGAGGCGGCTCCGCCGGACGCCGCGAACCATACGGGGGAGCGGCCGGGCAAGAGGATGAGACAGATGACCGCCAAGCGCACCGGATTCCTTCGCCATTTCATCAGCGGCTTCGCGCTGGGTGCCGTCGCGCTGGTCGCGGTGCAGGTGGCCGATCGCAGCGACGCGAAGTCGGTCCGTGCCGCACCGGCGGTGGTCGAACGCATCGGTTGATCTGGCGGTGCGCGGTTGCGCACCCCATCTTGGTTCCCGGTCCGCCCGAGGAACCTTTGCCATGAAGTTTCTGCTGCCCGTCGCCATCGCCGCCATCGGCGTGGGCGCCCTGTCTATCCCGCCGGCGACTGCCGAACGCGCGGTTCCGATCCCCACCGTCGTCAGCGACGTGCCGCCGACCCCGGGCCTTGCCACCGCGGTACTCGCCGGCGGCTGCTTCTGGGGGATGGAGGCGGTGTTCGAACGGGTGAAGGGCGTCAAATCGGTCGTCAGCGGCTATGCCGGCGGCACGCGCCAGACCGCCACCTACGACCAGGTATCGACCGAGCGTACCGGCCATGCCGAGGCGATTCGCATCACCTACGACCCGCGCGTCGTCAGCTATGGCACGCTGCTGCGGCTCTATTTCTCGGTCGCGCACGATCCGACGCAGGTGAACGGGCAGTACCCCGATTCGGGGCCGAGCTATCGCTCCGCCATCTTCCCGCAAAACCCGTCGCAGGCGCTGACCGCGCGGCGCTACATCGCGCAGCTGACGCGGGCGAAGGCGTTTCCGAAGCCGATCGCGACGAAGGTCGAAACCGGCGCCTTCTATCCCGCCGAGGCCTATCATCAGGATTTCGCCCGGCGGAACCCGTCGCATCCGTACATCATGCGATGGGACCGGCCGAAGGTGGCCGCAGCGAAGGCGGCCTATCCGGGGCTGGTCGGGTAGAAGAATAGGGGTTCGCGCGGAGGCGCGGAGACGCGGAGGAGGTTGCGTTTGCTGCAACCCGATCGCGCAGCGATCTGTTTTCTGAATAGCTGCCACGGGGATGAAGGGTTCCGCTGACGCGGAACGGCAGGAAAGCCGCAACCTCCTCCGCGCCTCCGCGCCTCCGCGCGAACCACTTTTCTACAACAATCCCAACGCCATCAGCTCGCCGATCAGCCGCGGCGGCAGTTCGTCCGCGCCGCTGCCCTCCCCGCCCAGATCGGCGGGCGCGTCGGCCTCCTCGAGATAGCGCCAGCCCTGATGCGCGCGCTTCGGCCGGGCCTCCACCAGCACCAGCTTGGGTCCGAGATGGATCGCGACCCGCCCGCCCTCCGCCTCACCGAAGCCAAGGATCGGCGAGCGCGCGACGAGGCGGTGCTTCAGGATCCAGAACAGCGATCCGCCTTCGATCTCGGCGGCGCGTTTGGGCAGGTAGCGGGTGGTCAGGAACCCGCCCTCGGCATGGCGCGTCGCCAGCCGGTCGGCGAGTTGTTCGACCGATTCGATAGCGAAGGCGACTTTGGTCAGATGGAGCGGCACGCGCCCCAGATGGGAAGTGCCGGCGTCCGCCTCAACCAGTCAGTCCGCTGACGGTCGCAAGCCCCAGGAAAACCAGGAACCCCATCGAATCGGTGGTCATGGTGACGAAGATCGACGACGCGACCGCCGGGTCGGCGTTGAACCGGTCGAGCGTCAGCGGCACGAACACGCCCGCGAACCCGGCGATAACGACGTTCAGCAGCATCGCGCTGCCGATCACCGCCCCCAGCTGCGGATTGCCGAACCACAGGGTCACGCCGGTACCGATCAGCGCGGCGACGGTCGCACCGTTCATCAGCGCGATGATCATCTCGCGCCGGATCGCGCGCACCGTGTTCGACTGGGTCAGCTGGTTGGTGGCAAGCGCGCGGACGGTGACCGCCATGGTCTGCGTACCGGCATTCCCGCCGAGGCCGGCGACGATCGGCATCAGCGCGGCCAGCGTCACCATCTTATCGATCGTCGCGCCGAACGCGCCGATGATCGTCGCCGGCAACAGCGCGGTGATGAGGTTGGTGATGAGCCAGCGCACGCGCGCCTTGTACGAATCGCGGATCGGTTCGTTGATGTCGCCTTCGCCGGCCCCCGACAGCAGCAGCGCGTCCTCGCCCGCTTCGGCCTGGATGATGTGGACCACGTCGTCGACGGTGATCATCCCGACCAGCCGCCCGCCGCCATCGACCACGGCGGCGGAGATCAGCGCATATTTCTGAAAGCGCAGCGCGACCTCTTCCTGGTCCATGTCGACCGGGATCAGCGTCTGTTCGCGCGCCATGACGTCGCCGATCGCGACCGAGCGCGGGGTGCGGAGAATCCACGACAGCTGGCAGGTACCGACCGGCTTGTGCGCCGGATCGACCACGAAGATTTCCCAGAAATCGGTCGTCAGCACATCGTCGGCACGCAGATAGTCGAGCGCGTCGCCGACGGTCCAGTGTTCGGGCACCGCGACCAGCTCGCGCTGCATCAGGCGGCCGGCGGATTCCTCGGGGTAGGACAGCGCCTCCTCGATCGCGGCACGGTCGTCAGGGTCGAGCGCGCGCAGCACCGCGCGCTGTTCGGCATCGTCGAGGTCCTCGATGATCGCGACGGCGTCGTCGGTGTCGAGCTGGGCGGCGAGATCGGCGACCTGGGTCGCGGTCAGTGCCTCGATCACCGCGTCGCGGACCCAGTCGTTCATCTCCGCCAGCACATCGCCGTTCAGCCGTTCGGCGATGGCGGCGGCCAGCGCGGCGCGCTGTTCGCCGGGCACCAGTTCGAACAGGTCGGCGAGGTCGGCGGGGTGTAGCGGTTCGACCAGCTCGCGCGCGGCCTCGTCATCGCCGCGGTCGACCGCCTCGCACACGGCACGGACGAATTCGGGCTTCAGCCGGTCGTCCTCGTCCAGTTCGCTGGTCGTATCGGGAAGGTCGAGTTCGGTCATGGTCGCAACCCTCCTTCTGGCGCAGTCGGTTCCCGCTGTAGCCATGCTGCACCGCCGTGCCAACGCCTGTGCGGTTGTCCTTAGCCGTTCGAACCCCTAGCTAGACCCCGACTTTCAAGGAGCTTTCAATGGCCGATACCCCCAGCACGCTCGTGATGACGCTCGATACCGGCGAAGTCCGCATCAAGCTGCGCCCCGACCTCGCGCCCAACCATGTCGCGCAAATCGTCAAGCTGGCCGATTCGGGCTTTTATGACGGCGTGCCGTTCCACCGGGTGATCGACGGCTTCATGGCGCAGGGCGGCGACGGTGGTCGCGGTGACGGCACCGGCGGGTCGAAGGAACCGAACCTCAAGCAGGAATTCAACGCCGAACCGCATGTCCGCGGCGTATGTTCGATGGCGCGGACGATGGACCCGAACTCGGCCAACAGCCAGTTCTTCATCTGCCTCGACGATGCGACCTTCCTCGACCGCCAGTACACGGTGTGGGGCGTGGTCGAGAGCGGCATGGACGCCGTCGATGCGCTGCCCAAGGGCGAGCCGCCGCGCAACCCGGGCAAGATCGTGACCGCGCGCTCGGAAGCGTAGACGCCTTCCGCCGCCCCCCCCATCCGTCATCCCGGCGCAGGCCGGGATCCATGGATGGGGGGACGGTTGCGAACCATCGACAACATCCGACACAATGGATTCCGGCCTTCGCCGGAATGACGGGTGTTCCCCCCCCCTACTCCGCCGGCGCGTCCAGCGCCTTGACCAGCCAGTCGTGGAACAGCTTCGCCGGCCGTTGCTGTAACATGCGCGGGCGGCACACGAACCAATGGCTGTAGGTCGAATCGACCGCCATATCGAACAGTGGCACCAGCCGGTCGTCGCGCGCGGTTTCGAAATGCGATTCCAGCATGAAGGCGACGCCCAGCCCCTGTGCGGCGGCCTCCAGCATCAACGTGCCCGAATCGAACCGGTCGATCGCCACCGGCTCCACGTCCGGCACGCCGGCCGCGTGCATCCAGTTGGCGAAGGTGTCGGGCATGTCGCGGTGGATCAGCGCGGTGTGCTGCGCCAGTTGTGACGGATCGGTGATCGGCGTGCGATCGATCAACGCCCGCCCGGCGATCGCGTAGATCCGGTTGCGGTCGAGTCGCCGCGCATAGAATGCCGGGTCGATCGCATGATCGAGCACGATCGCGACGTCGATCCCCTCGCCCAGCCGGCCAAGCCCGTGATGCGCGGTGTCGAAATCGAGATGCAGTTCGGGATGCTGGTCGTGCAGATCGCCCATGCGCGGCATCAGCCGCTGGATCGCGAACAGCGGCAGGACGCCCAGCCGCAGGCGCAGCACCTCCACCGCGCCCGACATCTGCTCCACCGCGTCCGACAGCGTGTCGAGCGCGCCCGAGAGCAGCGCCAGCAGCCGCTCGCCATCGTCGTTCAGCCGCAGCGCCTGGTGCCGGCGTTCGAACAGCGGCTTGCCGATGAAGCGTTCGAGCGCCTGCACCCGGCGGCTGAGCGCGGGCGAGGACAGCGCCAGTTCGTCGGCGGCAAGCTTGACCGAGCCGAGGCGCGCGACATGCACGAACGCTTCGATCGCGGTGAGAGGAGGAAGGCGACGCATCCGATACCCTGAAACCTGGTTGCGGTGCGGTACACGCTGCACCGCAAGCGTGTCACTTACAACGATACGGAGGGATGGTGTTGCATTTTATGCAATGCGAATTGATTTGTTCGCACTTGCACAAAAAGACGCCGCACCGCACATAGGGCGTGCCTTTCAGGCATCCTCTCCTAAAAACTTTCCGGCCGGTCGTTTCGATCGGCCTTTTTTTTCGCCTTGTTGCCGGCAACCCACCGCCCATATCCGCCGTTCCTTGTGCCTTCATGCAGGACGGAAAGTTGATGGCGGACAGCGAAACAGGCGGACGGCGGCTACAGGTGGCGAATGCCCGGCCCGAGGATAGCGGGCGCGGCATCGCCCATCTCCCCCGCTCGGTCATGGCGCTGCTCGGTGTCAACGAAGGCGACGTCGTCGAGATCGTCGGCAAAAAGACGACCCCCGCACGCGCCATCGCCCCCTATCCCGAGGACGAAGGCCTCGATATCGTCCGCATCGACGGGTTGCAGCGCGCCAATGCCGGCGTGGGCTCGGGCGATCAGGTCGAGGTGCGCAAGGCCGAGTCGCGCCCGGCCAGCCGGGTGGTCTTCGCGCCCGCCCAACAGAATCTGCGGCTGCAAGGGTCGGCCAACGCGCTCAAGCGCACCTTTTTCGGGCGGCCTTTGTGCCAAGGCGATATCGTCGCCACCACCGGCCACCAGCGGGTCGACAATCTGTCGCCCAATGTCCGCCGTTATGTGAATGCCCCAGCGTTTTCGCTGCAGGAAATCCGCTTGGCCGTCGTCTCGGCCACGCCCAAGGGCGTCGTCCATATCGACGAATCGACCGAGATCGAGCTGCGGTCGGAATATGAGGAACCGCGCGAGACGCGGCGTGCCGACGTCACCTATGACGATATCGGCGGCATGGGCCAGACGATCGACCAGCTGCGCGAGATGGTCGAACTCCCCTTGCGCTATCCCGAACTGTTCCAGCGCCTTGGCGTCGATCCGCCCAAGGGCGTGTTGCTGCACGGCCCGCCCGGCACCGGCAAGACCCGCCTCGCCCGCGCGGTCGCCAACGAATCGGACGCCGAATTCTTCCTGATCAACGGTCCCGAGATCATGGGATCGGCCTATGGCGAATCGGAAAAGCGGCTGCGCGAGGTGTTCGAGGAGGCGACCAAGGCATCGCCCTCGATCGTGTTCATCGACGAGATCGATTCGATCGCCCCCAAGCGCGGCCAGGTATCGGGCGAGGCCGAAAAGCGGCTGGTCGCCCAGCTGCTGACGCTGATGGACGGGCTCGAATCGCGCGCCAACATCGTCGTCATCGCTGCGACCAACCGGCCCGAAGCGATCGACGAGGCGCTGCGCCGTCCGGGCCGGTTCGACCGCGAGATCGTCGTCGGCGTTCCCGACGAGCGCGGACGGCGCGAGATCCTCGGCATCCATACCCGCGGCATGCCGCTCGACGACAATGTCGATCTGGGCGAGCTGTCACGCACCACCTACGGCTTTGTCGGCGCCGATCTGGCGGCGCTGACCCGCGAGGCGGCGATCGATTCGGTGCGGCGGATCATGCCGCGCATCGACCTGTCGGCCGGCACCATCCCGCAGGACGTGCTCGACAGTCTGTCGGTCACCCGTGACGATTTCGTCGAGGCGTTGAAGCGTGTGCAGCCCAGCGCCATGCGCGAGGTGATGGTGCAGGCGCCGACCGTCCGCTGGGACGATGTCGGCGGGCTGGACGATGCGCAGATGCGGCTGAAGGAAGGCGTCGAACTGCCGCTCAAATCGCCCGACTCGTTCCGCCGCCTCGGCATCCGCCCGGCCAAGGGGTTCCTGCTCTACGGCCCGCCGGGCACCGGCAAGACGCTGCTGGCGAAGGCGGTCGCACGCGAGGCGGAGGCGAACTTCATCGCCACCAAGTCGAGCGACCTGCTGTCCAAATGGTATGGCGAGAGCGAGCAGCAGATCGCCCGCCTGTTCGCCCGCGCGCGGCAGGTGGCCCCGACGGTCATCTTCATCGACGAACTCGATTCGCTGGTGCCCGCGCGCGGCGGTGGTCTCGGCGAGCCGCAGGTGACCGAACGGGTGGTGAACACGATCCTGGCGGAGATGGACGGACTGGAGGAGTTGCAATCGGTGGTGGTGATCGGCGCGACCAACCGGCCGAACATGGTCGATCCCGCGCTGTTGCGCCCCGGCCGGTTCGACGAGCTGATCTATGTCGGCGTGCCCGACCGGGCGGGACGCGCCCGTATCCTCGGCATCCAGACGCAGAAGATGCCGCTGGCGGCCGATGTCGACCTCGACGCCATCGCCGCGCGGACCGAACGCTTTACCGGTGCCGATCTGGAGGACGTGGTGCGACGCGCCGGCCTCGTCGCGCTGCGTGCCTCGCTCGACACGCGCGAAGTGACGATGGCGCATTTCGAGGCAGCGCTGGCGGACTCGCGCGCGTCGGTGACGGTGGCGATGGAGGAGGAATATCGCGCCATGTCCGCCCGGCTGAAACAGGATGCGGTGGCGATCCAGCCGATCGGCTTCATCGCGCCCGGCATGGTCGAGGGGCGCGGGCCCAAGGGATGAGGGAAAGCGGGGACCGGCACGACCGGTCCCTGTCGTCCTGCGTCGGACATTCGTCGCACGACGAAACCGATCCGCTTGCAAGTTCGTTGCGCTTTTGCGACGACGCCGTGACCATGGCCCTATGCGCCATCCGTTCGAGGATTTGCATGACGACGAGTTCAAACGCCGCGACCCGACGGAAGCCGCGCGGTGTCCCATCGCCAGCCGGCATCTTCCTGCGCGGATTTGTGAAGCATCCGGTGATGGTCGGGTCGGTCATCCCGTCGTCGAACAAGCTGATCCGCAAGATGCTGGCCCCGATCGACTGGGCCAGTGCCAAGGTCGTGGTGGAATATGGACCGGGCGTCGGCACCTTTTGCCGCCCGATCCTCGAACGGCTCGCCCCCGATGCACAGCTCATCGTGATCGATACCAACCCCGATTTTATCGATTATCTGAACGCGACGATCCTCGATTCGCGCTTTTCCGCCGTGCACGGCTCGGCGGCGGATGTGGAGCGGATCGTGGCGGAGCATGGCCATCCCCATGCCGATTACGTCCTGTCGGGCCTGCCCTTTTCCACGCTGCCGCCGGGTGTCGGCGACACGATCGCCGCGGCGACGCAGGCGGTATTGCGGCCGGGCGGCGCGTTCCTCGTCTATCAATTCAACCCGCGCGTGCGCGACTTTCTCGACCGGCAGTTCGCGCGCATCGATCACGACATGGAATGGTGGAACATGCCCCCCGCCCAATTGTGGTGGGCGTGGAAGGATTGATCGGGTAGCAGATCGGCTCCCCGCGCGTTGAGCGCAGGATGACCCCCGCCCCTGCGCCCGCCGCCTGGCTCAACGCCGTCGCGACGGCAACCCCCTCGCACGATATCCACGACGCCTTTATCGGCTGGGCGCGACGTCGCCTGCCCGATCGCGAGGCGAAACTGTTCGACCGCATGGTCGAGCGCGCCGGGATCGGCCATCGCTGGTCGGTGCTGCCGATCGGGGTCGATGGCGGGTCGCCGGTGGCGCCCGGCGGCTTCTATGCCGACGCCATGCCCGGCACCGCCGCGCGGATGACGATCTATGCCGATGCCGCGCCCACGCTGGCGATCGCCGCGATCGAGGGGCTGGGCGATCGCGTGGCACTGGACGGGATCACCCATCTGGTCGTGGCGAGCTGCACCGGCTTCGTCGCGCCCGGCATCGATCAGATCATCGCCGCGCGCATCGGCCTGTCGCCGCGGGTCGAACGGCTGCTGGTCGGGTTCATGGGCTGCTATGCCGCCGTCGCCGCGCTGCGCAGCGCCCGCCACATCGTCCGGTCGCAACCGGAAGCGCGCGTGCTGGTCGTCACGGTCGAATTGTCGACGCTGCACCTGCAACCGGCGACCACGCTGGAGCCGCTGCTGGCGATGCTGCAATTCGGCGACGGCGCCGCCGCCGCGCTGGTGACGGCGGACGAGGGCGGCTTTGCGATCGAGACCCCCTTTGCCGCGACCCTGCCCGATTCGGCGGCGCTGATCCGCTGGGACATCACCGATGCCGGCTTTGCGATGCATTTGTCAGGCGAGGTGCCGGGCCGGATCGCGCAGGCGCTGACCGACCCCGACTTCGCCGCCGCCGCAACCGGGGGCCGGGCGCTGTCGCAGGTCGATGGCTGGGCGGTCCATGCCGGCGGGCGGTCGATCCTCGACGCGGTGGAGCGCAGCCTATCGCTGTCTCCGCAAGCCCTGGCGGCGTCGCGTGGCGTTCTGGCTGCCCATGGCAATATGTCGTCGGCGACGTTGATGTTCGTGCTGGCGGCGATGCTGGACGGAACGCCGGTGGCGAACGGCATCGCGCTGGCCTTCGGTCCCGGCCTTGCCGCCGAAGGCTTCGGCTTTCGGAGCGCGGCATGAGCTTTCCGCGCGCGCACGCCGAAGAGGCGATGGACGATCCTGCCCTCAGCGCCGACTCCTATGCGGCGGTGCTGCGCGATCTGGCGCGGGTCAACACGGTCACCATGGCGGCGCGGCCGACGCTGGCGTTCCTCGACAGCGTCGTGCGGCCGGGCGAGCGGCTGAAGCTGCTCGATGTCGGTTATGGCGATGGCGACATGCTGCGTCGCATCGCCCGCTGGGCGGCGAAACGCGGCGTGGCGGCGGAACTGGTCGGTATCGACCTGAACCCCCGCAGCGAAGCGATCGCCCGTGCCGATACGCCCCCTGCCCTGCCGATCGCCTATCGCACCGGCGACTATGCCGATCTGGCGGGCGAAGGCTGGGACGTGATCGTGTCCAGCCTCGTCGCGCATCACATGACCCATGCGCAGCTGGTCGCGTTCCTGGCGTTCATGGAGGGCGAGGCGGCGCGCGGCTGGTTCGTCAACGACCTGCACCGCCATCGCTTCGCCCATCGCGGCTATCCAATGCTGGCGACGCTGATGCGTTGGCACCCGATCGTCCGCGCCGATGGCACGCTGTCGATCGCGCGATCCTATCGCCCCGCCGAATGGCTCCCGATCCTTGCCGAGGCAGGGGTCGAGGGTGCGGTGGTCCGGCGGCGCTTTCCGTTCCGGCTATGCGTCGAACGCCGGCGCTGATCGCCGGCGGCGGCCCGGCCGGGTCGATCGCCGCGCTGCTGCTCGCGAAGGGCGGTACGACGCCGCTGGTGCTGGAACGGTCGCGCGAGCCGCAGGATGCGCTGTGCGGCGGGTTCCTGTCGTGGCGGACGCTCGAATCGCTGGCGAGCGTCGGGATCGATCCGGCGATGCTGGGCGGGCATGCGGTGCGCCGCGTGGTGCTGTTCGCCGGTAGGGGCCGCGCCGAATCGCCCCTGCCCGCCCCCGCCATCGGCCTGTCGCGCCTGCGCCTCGACGCGCTGCTGCTGGCGGCGGCACGGGATGCCGGTGCGGGCGTCGAACGCGGCGTCACGATCCGCTCGGCCGAGGGCACGACACTGCATACCGGCGATGGCGCAGCGGTGACGGGCGAGACGCTGTTCCTCGCGACCGGCAAGCACGATCTGCGTGGGACGATGCGCGATGCGGTGGTCGGTGACGATCCGGCGATGGGGGTGCGGGTCCGGCTCGCGCAGCATCCGGCGCTGACCCGGCTGGTCGGCGACGCGATCGAGCTGCACGCCTTTGCCGGGGGCTATGCCGGGCTGGTGCTACAGGAGGATGGCAGCGCGAACCTGTGCATGGCGGTGCGCCGGTCGCGGCTGCGCGGCGCGGGCGACCTGCCCGGACTGTTGCGGGTTCTGGCGGACGAACTGCCGGCGCTGGGGGAGCGACTCGCGCATCTGGGCGGCACGCCCGCGATCGATGCCATTGCCAACGTCCCTTACGGCTGGCGGGCACGCGGCACCATGCCCGGCGTCTATCGACTGGGTGACCAGGCCGGGGTAATCCCGTCGCTAGCCGGGGAAGGCATGGGCATCGCCATCGCCAGCGCCATTCGCGCTGCGGCGCATTGGCAGCGTTGCGGACCGGACGGCGCGCACGGGTTCCAGCATGCGCTGCGCCGACGGCTGCACCGACCGATCGCGCTTGCCCGATTGCTGCGGACGCTGGCCGAACATCCACCCACTCATGCGTTGCTGCTCAACGGCGGGCGGATACCGGGGCTGGTCGGCGCGGCGGCGCGCTGGACCCGGATCGATTCCGTCAGCACCCGTTCAGCAAGTCGTCAGTAGCGCGCGCCATTCCCAATGCGCCTGAGCGCCCGGGGCTTGTGCCGCCGGGGGCGGGCGCGGTATCCGGCGCATCCAGATGGCACGTTCTCCCCAAAGCCCGCAGAAGCGGTCCGCCGCCCCGTCCCGCTGGTGGCGCATCCTGCGCTGGGTGCTGGGGATCGGCTTCGGCCTCGCCATCTTTGGGGCGATCGCGCTGGTCGTGGCGGTCTATAACGCCAAATCGAACCTGCCGAGCTTCAATCAGCTCAAATCCTCGCCCAACGGCCAGATGATCCGGGTGCGTGCGGCGGACGGGTCGATCCTGGTGTCTTTGGGGCCGAGCTATGGCGAGTGGATCCCCTACTCGCAGATTCCGGTACCGATGCGCGAGGCGATGGTGTCGGTCGAGGATCGCCGCTTCCGCTCGCACTGGGGCGTCGATCCGGTGGCGCTGGCGCGCATCACCAAGTTCGCGATCGAGAATCGCGGCACCGGCCGCCGGTTGCAGGGCGCGTCGACCATCACGCAACAGGTCGCGCGCACCATCTTCCTGTCGAACAGCTATACGGTCGGGCGCAAGTTCCGCGAGATCATCCTCGCGCTGGCGCTGGAGCGCAAGTTCACCAAGAACCAGATTCTCGAACTCTATCTGAACAAGGTCTATTTCGGCGGCGGGGCGTACGGGATCGACGCGGCATCGCGGCGCTTCTTCAACCACCCGGCCACCAACCTGTCGCTGTCGGAGGCGGCGGTGATCGCCGGATTGGTCAAGGCGCCGTCGCGCTATTCGCCGACCGCCGATGCCGAAGCCGCCGTCGGGCGCGCGGGCGTCGTGCTGAAGCTGATGCAGGAAACCGGCGCGATCACCGCCAGCGAGGCGATGGACGCCAATCCCGAGGCGATCAAGCTGGCGCCCGAGCCGCAGCAGAACAGCGTGCGCTATTTCACCGACTGGGCGCTGCCGCAGCTCGAAACGCTGATCGACGAGACCGAGGCGCCGCTCGACGTGTGGACCACGCTCGACCCGTCGATGCAGAAGAGCGCCGATACCGCGATCCGCGCCAATGCGCCCGCCGGGGTGCAGGGCGCGCTGGTCGCGCTCGATCGCGACGGCGCGGTCAGGGCGATGGTCGGCGGCAAGGATTACGTGTCCTCGATCTACAACCGCGCGACGCAGGCGACGCGCCAGCCGGGGTCGGCGTGGAAGCTGTTCGTCTATCTGGCCGCGCTGGAAGCCGGCATGAACCCCGACAGCCAGGTCAACGACGCGCCGATCACCATCGACGGCTGGACCCCACGCAACGCCTCGCGCCGGTTCAGCGGACAGGTGTCGCTGCGCACCGCCTTCGCCTATTCGCTCAACACCGTGTCGGCGCGGCTGGGGCAGGAGGTCGGCTTCGCGACCGTCGCCGACATGGCGCGCCGATTCGGCATCACCACGCCGATCAATACCCAGCCGGCGATGGTGCTGGGCACGTCGGACGTGCGGCTGATCGACCTGACCCGCGCCTATGCGTCGGTCGCGAGCGGGGGCACGGCGGTGGTGCCCTATGGCATCACCCGCGTCACCGCCAACGGGCAACTGATTTACCAACACCAGGTCGACAGCTCCCGCGTCCTCGTCGCCCCCTATGTCGCGCAGCAGATGACCGACCTGCTCCAGACCGCGGTCAACACCGGCACCGGCCGCGCGGCGCAGATCGGGCGCCCGGTGGCGGGCAAGACCGGCACGACCACGTCGTACAAGGACGGCTGGTTCATGGGATTCTCGTCGGGCATCACCACCGGCGTATGGATGGGTCGCGACGATGCGAAGGCGGTCGCCGGGCTGCAGGGCGGCACCGCCCCTGCCCGCGCCTTTGCCGCGTTCATGCGGCAGGCGGTGGCCAGCCGCCCGGTCGAGGAGTTCAATACCAAGGTGACGCTGCCCGAATGGCAGGAGGAGCCGGACGCCGAGAGCTATTATGGTGCGCCGGACGACCGGGTCTATGTCGATCCCGACGGCAATCCGGTCGAGCAGCCGGGCGCAACCCAGCCCGATCCGCCGGTCGAAGATGGCAACGCACCGTTGCCGCCGCAGCAGCGCGTACCCGACGAACAACTCGACCAGGAATGGATCGACCGGGCGCTGGGCAGGAACCCGCGCGGCGACCAGCCGCCACCGCCGCGCCGTCCGGCACCGGACCGTCGCCAGCCTCCGCCGGCCGACCGTTACCCGGACGAGGACGCCCGTCCGTACCAGTGAAGCCCCGCACCGTGCGTGCGCAGCCAGCGGCGGGCATCGTTCGGGTTACCCTCGAACAGCGCGTCGACCAGCGCGTGAAAATCGGGGCCGTGGTGCATGTGGACACGGTGGGCGACCTCATGCGCGACGGTAGCCCGACGGACGAAGCCGGGGGCGAGCAACAGCCGCCAGCTGTAGCGGATCGTGCCGTCGCCGCTGCAACTGCCCCAACGCGCCTTGGGATCGCCGATCGCGACTTTGGCGACGGTGACGCCGGCTTTTGCGGCGTAATGGGCGGTGTCTTCGGTGAGGAGGCGCAGCGCTTCGCGTTTCAGCCAGCGTTCGATGCGGGTCGGGAATTGGTCGGACGGGCCGCCGCAGGTGAGTTCCCCATCGGCTTCCGTATCCCCGCGCAGGCGGGGATCCAGGGCGTCGATCGCTGACGGTCGCACTGCTTGGCTCTGGACCCCCGCCTTCGCGGGGGTACGGTCGGCGGCGGGAGTAAGCGCAACCGTCCGCGACGCCCCTTCCCGCCACAACAGCCGCACCGCGCGATCCGCCACCGGCACCACCGCGCCATCGACGAACGGGCGCCCCTGCGGCAGTTTCGCGCGCTGCGCCGCGATCCAGTCGGCCTTCTCCCCCGCCCAGGCGACCGCCTTGGCCAGCGCCATCCGCTTCGGCACGGTCAGGCGCACCCGCCCGGTGGCCGGATCGACCGACAGCCGCGCGACCCGCGCGCGGGGGTGGCGGACGACCTCGACCCCGTCGATCACAGCGTCCGGTCGGTCAGGTGATGTTCGAGGTCGCCGACGTCATTCTCCGACACGGTCCAGCCGCGCGTCGACTGGCCGGCGGCATGGACGCTCTCCCGGTCCCCGCTGTTGAGATAATGCCAGTCGGGCAAGGGCTTCCCTTCATTGCGCAACCGATAGGCGCAGGTGGAGGGCAGCCATTCGATGTCGCCGACATTGCGGGCGTTCAGTCTCACGCATTCGGGAACATATGCATGGCGGTGGCGATAGTCGCTGCACTGGCCCATGCGGCGGTCGAGCAGCTTGCACGCGACGTTGGTCGCATGGATCTCGCCCGTATCCTCGTCCTCCAGCTTGTGTAGGCAGCATTTGCCGCAGCCGTCGCACAGCGCCTCCCACTGCGCCCGGTCGAGTGCCGCCAGCGGCAGGTCTTCCCAGAAGCGTCCGCTGCTCACCGGACCCATTTCTTCAGTTCGGCGGCGACCGCATCGCCGCCTTCGTCCTGCGGCAGCAGCGCGACCGGCTGGCCTTTGGGGTCCATCAGGATCGCGGTGCGGCTATGGTCCATCAGATATTCGGTGGCGCCGGGCGACTGCTGCTTGGCATAGGTCACGCCATAGGCGCGCGCGGCATCGGCGATCGCCTGCGCACTGCCGGTCAGCCCGACCATGCGCGGGTGGAAGGCGGAGACGAACTTGCCGACCACCGCAGGCCTGTCGCGTTCGGGATCGACCGTCACGAAGATCGGCACGACCTTCGCGCCCAATTCCGGCTCCTCGCTCTCGAACGCCTTCACGCCCGCCGCGATATTCTGCACATCGACCGGGCAGACATCGGGGCAATAGGTGTAACCGAAATACATGATCCGCCACTTGCCGGCGAAATCGGTATCGCGCACGACCTTGCCCGTGGAATCGGTCAGCACGAACGGCCCGCCGATCCGCGCGCCGGCCAGCGGCGGGGTGGCGGCCGGTTCGGGCGCGCCTCCACAGGCGGCAAGGGCCAGCGCGAGCGCCGGAATCACGGTACGCAGGATGCTGTTCATGGTGTTGCCAGCCATGATCTGATAGGCGACGGCTTGCAAGTCGCGTAACGTCCCAGTGGAGCCTGTTCCCATGTCCGCCATCCGCCTCGCCCTCGCCGCCGCGCTGATGCTGCCCGCCGCCGCGCACGCGCAGCAGATGTCGCCGGGCTATGTCTTCCTGAAGGCGATCCGCGACGAGGACGGGAACAAGGTGAACGACATTCTGGGGCAGCCCGGACAGACGATCATCAACACCAAGGACCGCACCACCGGCGAAGGCGCGCTGCACATCGTCGCGAAGAGCGGCAACCTGACCTATCTGCGCTTCCTGCTGGCGAAGGGCGCGAACCCGAACCTGCAGGACAATCGCGGCAACACGCCCGCGCTGCTGGCGGTGGAATCGGGGTCGGTCGAGGCGATCAACGCGCTGGCGGCGCGGAAGGCGAACCTGAATCTCGGCAACAGCAGCGGCGAAACCCCGCTGATCCGCGCGGTACAGCTGCGCAACCTCGACATGGTGCGCACGCTGATCGCCGCCGGTGCCAACCCCGACCAGGCCGACGTCATCGCCGGCATGTCGGCGCGCGACTATGCCAAGCGCGACACGCGGACCCCGGCGCTGCTGAAGGTGATCGAGGAAGCACCGGCAGCCAAGCCCAAGGCGGCGGTCGCCGGTCCTCGCATGTGAGTTCGCCGGCTCGTCGACAGAGTTATCCACAGGGTCGCGTCGCCCGACACCGCCGCTGAGGCCAAGTGGATCGACATTCACGCGCCTATCGTCACCCCGGACCTGTTCCGGGGTCCACCACGCCGCGAACGCTATGGATAGAGGCTCGATCCGCACCGCTTGGCCGCGCCGTGGACCCCGGAACAGGTCCGGGGTGACGAAAATAATGGCGGGCCGCTCTCGTCGTACCGCTGTCCGCGATCAGAACGGTACGTCGTCGTCCAGATCGTCGCCGAAGCCGCCGCCGCCGAAATTGCCGCCCTTGTTGCCGCCGGAATTGAACCCGCCGCCGCTGCCGCCGCCGCGCGATCCGCCGCCGCCATAGCCGCCGCCCGAACCGCCGCCGAAGTCATCGCCGCCACCGAAGTCGCCACCGCCGCGGTTGCCACCGCCGCCGCCCTGGCCGCCGCCGGGACCGTCGAGCATCGTCAGCACGCTGTTGAAGCCCTGCAGCACGATTTCGGTGCTGTACTTGTCCTGGCCGTTCTGGTCCTGCCACTTCCGCGTCTGGAGCTGGCCTTCGATATAGACCTTCGAGCCCTTGCGCAGGAAACGCTCGGCGACGTTGGCCAGCCCTTCGTTGAAGATCGCGACCGAATGCCATTCGGTCTTTTCCTTGCGCTCGCCCGAATTGCGGTCCTTCCACGATTCCGACGTCGCGATGCGCAGGTTCACGACCTTGCCGCCATTCTGGAACGACCGCGATTCCGGGTCGCGGCCCAGATTGCCCACGAGGATGACTTTATTGACGCTGCCGGCCATGGCGCAGTTCTCCGAGAAAAGTATAGCCCGGCTTCCTATGCCACCGGGCTGCGCGACGCCAGTACTTGCCGAAGCGGGGGGCACGGTTCATCGTACCGCGATGGGCGACGTCATCAACCTCAACCGGTTCCGTAAAGGCCGCGACAAGGTCGCCAGGGCGCAGGAGGCGGACGCCAACCGCCGCAAGTTCGGCCGGACCAAGGCGGAGAAGGCGGTCGAGGAAAGCGAGGAGGCGCGGCGGAAGGCATTGCTCGATGGGGCGAAGCTGGACGACTAGCGGCGGTCGGGCAACGCTCGTCATTCCCGCGAAGGCGGGAATCCCGTGCCGCTGACGGTCCTGATACCGGCGCTACCTGAGCGTGTATGGACTCCCGCCTTCGCGGGAGTGACGAAGCCCTACCCCAGCCCGAAGGCGACCGCCGTCCAATAGGTCGCACCCGCCGCGATATAGGCCAGCGCGAAGAGATAGCCGATCATCACCAAAGGCCATTTCCAGCCATTGGTCTCGCGCCGCGCGACCGCGATGGTCGACAGGCATTGCGGCGCGAACACGAACCACGCGAGGAAGGCGAGCGCGGTGGCGAGGCTCCAGCGCCCGGCCAGCCGCCCGCCCAGTTCCTGCGCGCCCTGTTCCTCGTCCGCCGCGTCGATCGCATAGACGGTCTGCAGCGCCGACACCGCGACTTCGCGCGCCGCCATCGCCGGGATCACCGCCAGCGACATTTCATGGTTGAAGCCGATCGGCCGCAGCACGACCTCCAGCCCCGATGCGATCCGCCCGGCGATCGAATATTCCGACTGCTTCACGCCCGCCGGCGCAACCGGATAGGATGTGAGCAGCCACAGCGCGACGGTCACCTGCAGGATGATCGTGCCCGCGCGGCGCAGGAAGACATAGGCGCGCTGCCACAGGCCGATGGCGATGTCGCGGATCGAAGGCAGCTGATAGCGCGGCATCTCCATCAGGAAGCCGCCGCCTACCCCCTTGGTCGCGGTCCGGCGCAGCACGAACGCGGCGATCACGGCGCCCAGGATGCCGGTCAGGTACAGCACCAGCAGCACCAACCCTTGCAGGCCCACCCCCGGCAGTACCTGCCGCGCCGGGATGAACGCGCCGATGATCACCGCATAGACCGGCAGGCGCGCCGAACAGGTCATCAGCGGCGCGATCAGGATCGTGGTCAGCCGCTCCTTCGGATCATCGATCGACCGCGTCGCCATGATGCCGGGAATGGCGCAGGCGAAGGACGACAGCAGCGGGATGAACGCGCGGCCGGACAGGCCGACCCCGCTCATCAACCGGTCCATCAGGAACGCGGCGCGCACCATATAGCCCGATGCTTCGAGCAGCAGGATGAACACGAACAGGATCAGGATCTGCGGCAGGAACACCACCACCGATCCGACACCGTTGATGATCCCTTCGACCAGCAGCGAACGCAGGAAATTGTCGGGCAGGTTGGCGACGGCGGTATCGGCCAGCCAGCCCTGCAACCCCTCGATCCAGCCGATCGGTGCTTCGGACCAGCTGAACACCGCCTGGAACATGACGAACAGGATGGCGAGCAGCAGGATCGGGCCGACCACCGGATGCAGCGCGACGCGGTCAATGCCCCGCGTGACGGCGCGCATCCGCGGCTGTTCGGCGGTCGCGGCGCGCGAGATGCGACGTGCCTCGCGCTGAAAATGGCGGATATCGGCATCGACCGACTCGACCGGCGCGGTGCGCGGTGCCGACGCGAGGATGCCGGCCAGCGCCGCACGCAGTTCGTCCAGCCCGCGCTTGCGCACCGCGACGGTCGCGACCACCGGCAGGCCGAGTTCGGCGGACAGCGCGGCGAGGTCGATCTTCAACCCGTCGCGCGTCGCCATGTCGATCATGTTGAGCGCCAGCACCATCGGCCGCCCCAGCGATTTCAGCTGGAGGACGAAGCGCAGATGATTGTCGAGATTGGTGGCGTCGGCGACGACGATCAGCGCGTCGGGCACCCGCTCGCCCGCCTGCCGCCCCAGCACCACGTCGCGGGTAACCGCTTCGTCGGGGCTGGAGGGATCGAGGCTGTAGGTGCCCGGAAGGTCGACCAGTTCGATCGGGCGTCCGTCGTCCAAGGCAAGGCGCCCCGAATGGCGCTCCACGGTGACGCCGGGATAATTGCCGACCTTCTGCCGCGCGCCGGTCAGCGCGTTGAACAGCGCCGTCTTGCCGGCATTGGGATTGCCGACCAGCGCGACCAGAGGTGCAGGGTTCACGTGAGAGGTGCCGTTCAGCCCGCCAGCGGTGCGACGCGGATCGCGCCAGCGACATGCGCGCGCAGCGCCACCGTCATCCGTCCGATCCGACAGGCCAGCGGCCCGCCCGCCAGCATCGCACGATGGAGCAGTTCGATATCGACCCCTTCGTCGAGGCCGAATTCGCGCAGGCGTCGCGCCTCCGCCGGCGACATGCCCTCCCAATCGACCGATGCGACCGTTGCCCCGCAGGTGCGGGGCAGCTGGGAAAGAGGCAGGTTGGGCGACAACATTGCGACTGATTAGCAATAAGCAGCCGCCAAGGGAAGCGGATTCTTCGCCCGTCGCGGCAGGCGTTTAGACCGCCGGGTAGCGCAGCCGCCCGATGAAGCGCGACAGACTCAACCGCCGTTCGGGATCGCGCGACGACAGGATGCGGCCCTTCATCTTCTCGAACCGCATGATCCCGTCGATCCGCCGCGCCAGGAACGCGCGGGTATCGGCATGGCCGCCGCTTTCGTCGTCGAGGAACACCGCGATCGTCGCGCCATAGACCGCGCCCAGCATCGCCCGCTTGGTATAATGGTTGTAATCGGTCGCCTTGTCGCCGGCCAAGCGCCACATCAGGTCGACCGTCCGCCAGCCGAGCTTCGTCGCGCGCGCGACATTTCGCGGCATGGCGAGGATCGCCAGCGCACGGCGCAGCGCTTCCCGCTCGCCCGCGACCGCCGCCAGCCGCGCCTCGACCAGCGCCGTGATCCTTTCGCGAATCTTCATCGCAGCCAGAGCGTCGGCGCTGACCGCTTCCATCATGCGGCGGTCGATCTCGCCGAACCAGGCATCGATCATCTCGACCGCGCTGCCGCCATAGGCCAGCCGGGCAACATCGGCATCGGCGCCGAAGGTCCGCGCCGCCGCCTCAACCGCCTTGTCGCTCCACCCGTCGAACGCGGCATTGGCCGCGACCAGCGGCGCGAGCGCGGCGCGCAGTTCGTCGAGCGTCAGGTCGGCAGGTGCCAGCGGTGCGATCGCGTCTTCGGTCATGGACCTTAGCTAGGACGCGCAGGGCGAAACGGCAACGGCGGAACCCGTGCGCATCCGACACGCTATGGCGACGTACATGCATCAGAAGGAACCGTCATGGCCGACACCCGCGAAGCGACGCTGTATCGCATGGTCCTGCCCGACCACATCTGCCCGTTCGGGGTAAAGGCCAAGCAGCTGCTGCAATCGGCCGGCTTCACCGTCGACGACCGCATCCTGCGCAGCCGCGAGGAAGTCGACGCGTTCAAGGCGAAGCACGGCGTCGACACCACCCCGCAAGTGTTCATCGATGGCCAGCGCATCGGCGGCAGCGACGATGTGGAACGCTATCTCGCCGACATGTGATCGACGCGCCACGGCGGCGCATTCCTTGCCCGGAGAAGGGATTTTACCCCTGCCGCTTAGGCATTCGATCGGCCTATAGGCGGCATCCACGCCGTCTTCGGGAGTTTTCATGCCGTTCCGTTCGCTGGTCGCCCAGCCCGCCGACTCGCTGCTTCGCCTGATCGGGGCGTTCCGTGCCGACCCCCGAGCGCACAAGATCGACCTGGGCGTCGGCGTGTTCCGCGACGATCACGGCCATACCCCGGTGATGCAGGCGGTGAAGCAGGCCGAAATGCGCCTGATCGCGACGCAGGACAGCAAGGCCTATCTGGGGCCGGAGGGCGACAAGGGGTTCGTGGCGCTGCTCGAACCGCTGGTGTTCGGACGGGGTTTCCCGGCGGAGCGCCGCTGCGGATTGCAGACGCCGGGCGGCACCGGCGCGCTGCGGCTGGGCGCCGAGCTGCTGGCCAAGGCCGGGGTGCGCCGCATCCTGGTCGGCCAGCCGAGCTGGGCCAACCACGCTCCGGTCTTTGCCGCCGCCGGCATCGTCGTGGTGCCGCACGCGATGTTCGACATGGGCGCGCAACGTATCGACCTGCCCGCACTTCGCGCGGCAATCGGGCAGGCGGAGGCGGGCGACGCGATCCTGCTGCACGGTTGCTGCCACAATCCGACCGGGATCGATCCGACGGCGGAGGAATGGCGCGCGATCGCCGATGCGGTCGCGGACAGCCGGCTCGTGCCGTTCATCGACCTTGCCTATCAGGGGCTGGGCGACGGCATGGAGGCCGATGCCGCCGGCACGCGCATGGTGCTGGACGCGGTGCCGTTCGCGGTCGTCGCCTATTCGTGCGACAAGAATTTCGGGCTGTACCGCGAACGCACCGGCGCGCTGTGGGCGACCACGCCCGAGCCGCAAGCGCGCGACATCGTGCTGTCGAACCTGCTGGCGCTGGCCCGCGCCAACTGGTCGATGCCGCCCGACCATGGTGCGGCAGCGGTGCGGATCGTATTGGAAAATGAGCAGCTCGCCGCCGACTGGCGCGGCGAACTGGATGCGCTGCGTACCCGGTTGCAGGGGCTGCGCGGCGAGCTGGCGGCGCTGGGACAGGTGGGGTCGGTCGATCTCGCCCCACTGGCGCAGGGCAAGGGCATGTTCGCGACGCTGCCGCTGACCCCGGCGCAGATCGAATGGCTGCGCGCGACCCACGGCATCTACATGGCGGGATCGGGCCGGATCAACATCGCCGGCTTTGCCCCCGGCGACATCGCCCGGTTCGGCGAGGCGTTGGTCGACCTGGGTCGTGCCGGAATCGCCTGAGCTATCTGTCGGCTGAGCGGCGTGCGCTGACGATCACCAGCGCCGCCGCCACCAGCACTGCGCCGACCGCATCCATCGGCCCCAGCCGCTCGCCATAGGCCAGCCAGCCGATCGTCGCGCCGACCACCGGCTGCACCAGCAGGGCGAGGCCGACGACCAGCGGGCTGAGATGGCCCAGCGCGTAGATCATCAGCCCCTGCCCTGCGATCTGGCTGATCAGCGCCAGCGCGATCAGCGGGGTCCAGTGCTGCGGCATGATCGGCTCGCCCAGCGCCAGTGCGAACGCCAGCAACGGCAGCACGCTGGCGACACTCGACAGCGCCAGCGCGGGCAGCGGCGCCATCGTCCGCCGCACGCCGCGCATCACGATGAAATAGACCGCGTAAAGCACCCCGGCGAGCAGGCAGAACAGATCGCCGGCCAGATGGCGCGACGACAATTCCGCCGACCGGCCCAGCAGCAACAGGCCCCCGACCGCCGCCAGCAGCAGCGCCAGCCCCTGCGCCCGGGTCGGCCAGCGCCGCATCGCGATGAAGCCGTAGATCGGAAAGATCAGTACCGCGCAATTCCCGAACAGCGTGGCATTGGCCATGGTCGTGCGGCGAATGCCGATATGCCACGACCCCAGATCGATCGCGAAGGCCACCCCGCCGATCAGCAACGGCACCAGCAGCGCGCGCGTCGGCAGCAATGCCCGGCGGTCGCTCCATCCCGCCATCGCCAGCAGCACCGGCAATGCCAGCGCGATCCGCCAGAACGCCGCCGCCACTGGTCCGGTATCGGCCATGCGTACGAACCAAGGGCCGAATGCGAGGGCGATGTTCGCGCAGACCACGGCAACAATCGCGCCGCTCGGCGTTCTTGGGGGCGACATAGCATTTGTTTCAGGCGGGGCCGGCTGCATGCCGCCCCCTACCGCCCTATCTGTGCGACGTCGCCTGCCTTTGTGCAGCTTTCGGGAGTTTTCGTTTATGCCCAGTCTCTTCGATCCTATCGCGTTGGGCGATATCCAGGCGCCGAACCGGGTGCTGATGGCGCCGCTGACCCGGGGCCGCGGCACGCGTGAGCATGTGCCGACCGCGATCATGGCCGACTATTATGCCCAGCGCGCGTCCGCCGGCCTGCTGATTTCCGAAGGCACCGGGATCAGTCGCGAAGGGCTGGGCTGGCCGTTCGCGCCGGGGCTGTGGACCGACGAACAGGTCGAGGCGTGGAAGCCGATCACCGACGCCGTCCATGCCGCCGGCGGCCGCATCGTGACCCAGTTGTGGCACATGGGCCGGGTGGTCCATCCCGATTTCCTGGACGGTGCCGCACCCCTGTCCTCCTCGGCGACCACGGCGCCGGGCAAGGCGCATACCTATGACGGCAAGAAACCCTATGAACAGGCGCGCTCTGCAACGCTGGACGATATCGCGCGCGTGCTCGACGATTATTCGCGTGCGGCGCGCAATGCCAAGGCGGCGGGGTTCGACGGCGTCCAGCTGCACGCCGCCAATGGCTATCTGATCGACCAGTTCCTGCGCGACGGGGCCAACCATCGCGACGACGCCTATGGCGGCAGCCCGGAAAATCGCATCCGCCTGCTCGGCGAAGTCGTCGACCGGCTGATCGCCGAGGTCGGCGCCGGCCGGACCGCGGTCCGCTTCTCGCCCAATGGCGACACGCAGGGTGTGGTTGACAGCGATCCGGTGTCGGTGTTCGTGCCTGCCGCAAAGCTGCTGTCGGACAAGGGTATCGCCTTCCTCGAACTGCGCGAACCTGGCCCCGACGGCACCTTCGGCAGCGCGACCCAGCCGCGCGTCTCGCCCGAAATCCGCAAGGTCTTTGCCGGCCCGCTGGTGCTGAACCAGGATTATGATGGCGCGCGGGCGCAGGCCGAACTCGATAGCGGGATCGCCGATGCCATCGCCTTTGGCCGTCCGTTCCTCGCCAATCCCGACCTGCCGGCCCGGTTGGAGCGCGACGCGCCGCTCAACAAGGACGACATGGCGACGTGGTATTCGCACGGGCCGGAAGGCTATATCGACTATCCGACGCTGGAGCGCGAACCGGCCTGACGCCGCCGCCGCGCTGTCCGGCGTCCGGCAGCGCGGCGTAGCTCCGTAGCATCGCTGGTGCGGATCGTCTGGAGGGTCGAGCGGATCGACCGTCCCGGTGGCCCCCGCCATCACCAACGAAAAAGGGCGACCGTTGCCGGCCGCCCTTTTTCGTTCGGTTCGGATCGCGCGCCGATCAGGCGGCGGTCTTTTCCTTGTTATAGATCGCCGCAGCATCCCGCAGGATTTCGATGATCCGCTCCAGCGCCTTCGGCTCGTCGACCTGCTCCATCGCCGCCAGTTCGCGCGCCAGACGGCTAGCCGCGGCTTCGAAGATCTGGCGTTCGGAATAGCTCTGCTCGGGCTGGTCGTCGGCACGGAACAGGTCGCGGACCACTTCGGCAATCGACACCAGGTCGCCCGAATTGATCTTCGCTTCATATTCCTGCGCGCGACGCGACCACATGGTCCGCTTGACCTTGGGCTTTCCCTTCAGCGTTTCCATCGCTTCGCGCATCGTCTTGTCCGACGACAGCTTGCGCATGCCGACGCTTTCCGCCTTGTTGGTCGGAACGCGCAGCGTCATGCGTTCCTTTTCGAAGCGGAGCACATAGAGTTCGAGTTGCATGCCAGCGATTTCGCTACGCTGGAGTTCGATCACACGGCCGACGCCGTGCTTGGGGTACACGACATAATCGCCGACATCGAAGGACAATGCCTTGGCAGCCATTGGTAACCTTTCCGTGGTCGTCGTCCCGAAAGCATCGCTTACTGCCAACGCTGGATCGGGCGGCGGCAGGTCGGGCGACACGGGACGTTGCTAAAGGTGGTCTCCGGGCGGGGCATGAAACTGCCGCCGTCACGTGTGATTATAGCAACGTTGCAACAAAATTACCAGCGCAAAGCCGAAGGGCCGGAACCGCTGCTGCGGCCCGGCCTCGGTTTCACGTGGAACATGGTGGCTGGCGTCAGTCGCCCGCGCCAGGCTCGGCCGAGAAATGCTCGATCTTGTTCTCGACGCCCTTCCACTGATCGGCATCGGGCGGGGTCTGGTTGGCGTTGCGGGTCACGTTGGGCCACTGCGCCGAATAGGTGTTGTTCAGCTCCAGCCACTGCTCCAGCCCGCTTTCGGTATCGGGCAGGATCGCTTCGGCGGGGCATTCCGGCTCGCACACACCGCAATCGATGCATTCGCTCGGGTTGATGACGAGCATATTCTCGCCTTCATAGAAGCAATCGACCGGACACACCTCGACGCAGTCCATATATTTGCAGCGGATGCAGGCGTCGGTGACGACGTAGGTCATGGGTCCGTCCAAACTCCGAGAAATCGTATCGCGACCGCGTTATGCCGGGTCGTCGCCCCCGTCAACGGGGCCGGACCCTGTCGGTTCCAGCAGGGTGTAGAGCGTACGCGCTTCGGCGGGCGGCCCGCGTCGGATCGGCAACGCCTCGACCCGCAGGATATACACGCGGGCATCTTGTGGAAAGGCGATGACCATCCCGACGCGTACCGGACAATGCGCGCGCTCGATCCTACGGCCATCGAGGCGCAGCGTACCGCGTTCGGCGATCGCCTGCGCCGCGCTGCGCGTCTTGGCGAATCGGGCATACCACAGGAACATGTCGAGCCGCATGTGCGGCACCGGTTCCGGCGCGCGTGCCGCCATCAGCGGTCGAACCCCAGTTCAGCGAGCGCGGCAAAGGCATTGCCCGGTCGCGCGACCGGACGCGGGGTCGGCGTCGGTGCCCGGCGGCGCGCGGGTGCCCAGCGCCATTGGGGCACATCGCCCGCTGGCGCGCTCGGCCGGAAGCCCAGCTTCGCCATCAGCCGTACGATCGTTTCCGGCTTCAGCCCCATCGATACCGCCAGCGCCGGATCGGGGGCGAACGGCGCATGCCCCTTGCGCGCGTCATGTGCCGCCTGGGCCAGCCGTTCGATCAGGTCGACGCGTACCGCCTGCGGACCGAAGCGACGGAAGCCCCACGCCCCCTGCCCGACCGGCAGCACCGTCGCCCCGGTCGGCGCCAGCGGCTCGACCGGATGCCCGTCACGTGCCGCCAGCAGCGCAGCGCGCCACCGGGCCGCCGCCGGTTTGAAAAGGCGCGCATCGAACAGGTCGAGCGCGCCGATCAACACCCCTGCCTTGCGCAGCCGCCGCCGGTCGTCGCCGTCGAGCGGCGCCAGCATCACATCGAACCCGTCGCGCGGGGCAATGCCGCCGACCTCGGTCAGCGCCGCCGCGACCGCGCGCAGCGATCCGCTGGCCGCCGGATCACGCGCAAGGGCTGCCAGCGCGCCGAGCGTCGGTGCCCGGCGCGCGACATCGCTTTGCACCCAGGCTGCCAACCGGTCGCGCACCTGCCCCTGCGCCGTGCGGTCGAGCACGTAGAGGCTACGGTCCAGCGTCACCACCGGCCGGTCGAGCGTCGTGCCGCCGGTCAAGGTCGCGACGGTCAGCCCGTTCCACGTCAGTTCGGGCACCGCCCCCGGTTCGGCTGAGAGCGACAATTCGGCGTCCGTCGCCGCGACCAGTTCGGCGCCGCGCTTGCGCAGTTCGCCGGCCAGCCCCTTTTCAGCGGCGGCGATCAACAGCCTCTTGTCGGCGACGCGCGTGTCGGACGATACTTCGAACCGGAAGCCGGTCAGCCGGCCCAGCGCATGGCCATCGACGCTGACCGATCCGTCCGCCGCGACATCGACCGGCAGGTCGGCGGCACCGGCACCGATCCGCCGCAACAACACCGTCGTCCGCTGATCGACGAAACGCTGCCGCAACCGGTCATGGAGCGCGTCGGACAGCTTCTCCTCGACGCCGCGCGTCCGCGCCGCCCAATGTTCGGGGTCGAGCAGCCAGTCGGCGCGGTGGGCAATATAGGCCCAGCTGCGTGCCGCCGCGATTCGCCCGGCGATCGTCTCAACATCGCCGTTCATCTGGTCGAGCCGCTGCAGTTCGTCCGCGAACCATTGGTGCGGGATATGCCCCGCCCCTTCGCTCAGATGACCGAAGATTCGCCCGACGAAACGACTATGCGGGTCGGGGCCGAGCTTGCGGAAATCGGGCAGGCCGCACGCGGACCAGAGCCGCCGGACCATCGCCGGGGATCGCGTGCGGGCGCGGACCCAATCCTCCTCGGCCAGCCGTTTCAGCACGATCAGGTCGATCGCTTCCGGCGCGGCGGTCAGCACCGGATGGTTCGGTCGCGCTTCGAGGCTGTCGATCAGCGCGTCGATGCTGGAGAAGTCCGGCTCGCCGCTGCGCCAGTAGAGCCGTTCCAGCGGCGGCACATGATGCCCCTCGATCGCCAGCACTTCCTCCGGCGTAAAGGCGTTCGGCCCTTCCTCGACCAGCGCGCCGAAGGTGCCGTCGCGGTGGTGCCGCCCGGCGCGCCCGGCGATCTGCGCCATCTCGGCGATGGTCAGCCGCCGTTGCCGCCGCCCGTCGAACTTGCGCAGGCTGGCAAAGGCGACATGCGCGACGTCGAGGTTCAGCCCCATCCCGATCGCGTCGGTCGCGACCAGATAATCGACCTCACCCGACTGGAACATCGCGACCTGTGCATTGCGGGTGCGTGGGGACAGCGCACCCATCACCACCGCCGCACCGCCGCGCATCCGGCGGATCGCCTCCGCCACGGCATAAACCTCTTCGGACGAGAAGGCGACGATCGCCGACCGGCGCGGCAGGCGCGACAGCTTGCGCGCGCCGGCATAGCTGAGCGTCGAGAAGCGCGGACGCGAGATGATCTCGGCATCCTTCACCAGCGCGCGGACCATCGGTTTCAGCGAATCGGATCCGAGGATCATCGTCTCCTCCCGCCCCCGTGCGCGCAGCAGCCGATCGGTAAAGACATGGCCGCGTTCCGGATCGGCGCCCAGCTGCGCCTCGTCCAGCGCGACGAACGCCGTCTCCCGCTCCAGCGGCATCGATTCGGCGGTACACAGGAACCAGCGCGCCTTGGGCGGGACGATGCGCTCCTCTCCGGTCACCAGTGCGACATTCTCCACGCCTTTCATCGCGACGACGCGGTCGTAATTCTCGCGCGCCAGCAACCGAAGCGGGAAACCGATCATTCCCGAGGCATGACCGCACATCCGCTCGATCGCGAGATAGGTCTTGCCGGTATTGGTCGGCCCCAGCACTGCCGTGACCGGGCTACGCGCGAACTGGCTCATCTCGCACAACATCGGGGGTCGCAGGCGCCGGTGCAACGGGTTTCGCGGGTTCCCGCAAAGCTTTCGTCCGGTCGCAGCATTGCCACGCTCCGTCGCAGCCGAATCTGAGGCCGCCGTGGTTCATTTGACTTTAAAGTTTTGGCTTCACAGGGGAAGCAGACCGGGCCGGGTCGGGCGGCCGTCTCTGGGGGCTGGGTGTGTTCCTGCGCACCGATCATGGACTGGAACTGGCGGGCGGCACCAGCGCATTGCGCTTCGGGCGTGCCCCGGTCCTGTCCGCACCAGCCCGCACCGCCGAATGGCGCGGCCGTATCGAATCGTTTGACTGGACCCCGGATTTGGGCGCCGCAATCGGATCGCGCGACTGGTGGCGGGGCCTGGCGACCTGCACCGCATTATGCGCCGCCGTCTGGGCATTGGCACCGTCCTGGAACCGGCCGATCCTCAGCACCGTTCCCGCGCCGCTCGACGGCAGCGCGCTGGACGAGGCGCGCAGCCTGTCTTTCGGTGCAAGCGCGCTGGGCGGCACCAGCGGCATGCGGCTCGCCGCCACGTCGCGCGTCGTGCCGCTCGCCAACACCCCTGAACGGCCGATCGTCGAGGCGACCGCAACGCTGGGTGGCGGCATCGCCAGCGCGCTCGAACGTACCGGAGTCGGTGCCAACGAAGCGCGCGAGGCGGCGGCGCTCGTCGCAGGCCGGGTCGATCCGGCCGAACTGACACCCGGCACCCGGCTCGACATTACGCTCGGCCGGCGTGACAGCCCGTCCCAGCCGCGACCGCTCGAACATCTCGCTTTCCGCGCCAGGTTCGACCTCGCGCTCGAAATCGTCCGCGAAGGCGGTACGCTACGGCTCGATGCCCGACCGATCGCGATCGACCATACGCCGCTGCGCATCCGCGGCCGGGTCGGCGCCAGCCTGTACCGCGCCGCCCGCGCCGCCGGGGCCCCGGCCAAGGCGGTCGAATCCTATATCCGCACCGTCTCCGGACTCGTGCCGATGGGGCAGGTCGGACAGGATGATTCGTTCGACCTGATCGTCGAACAGGCCCGCGCCGCCACCGGCGAAGTCCAGCTGGGCCAACTGCTCTATGCCGGTCTTTCAGGACGCCGCGACGTGCGCCTGGTCCGCTGGCAGGATGGCAGCCGTACCGAATGGCTCGATCCCAAGGGCGTGGGCGAGCGCAAGGGTACGATGATGTGGCCGGTCGCCGCGCGCATCTCGTCCAATTTCGGCTGGCGTGTGCATCCGGTGCTGGGCTTCCGTCGCCTGCACAAGGGCATGGACTTCGCCGCCGCCTATGGCAGCCCGATCCGGGCGACCACCGACGGACGGGTGGCCAGCGCCGGCTGGCATGGCGGCTATGGCAATTTTGTGAAACTCGACCATGGCGGCGGTCTCGCCACCGGCTATGGCCATATGAGCCGGATCGTGGTGCGCGCGGGCAGCCGCGTGTCGCAGGGGCAGGTGATCGGCTATGTCGGGTCGACCGGTCTGTCGACCGGCCCGCACCTGCATTACGAGCTTTGGAAGAACGGCGTGCCGGTCAATCCACGGTCGGTGGCGTTCGCCACCGTGCAGCAGCTGCAGGGCGACGAACTGGTCCGCTTCCGCCGGCATGTCGCCGGACTGATGGGCGTCGCGGCGCGCTGACCCGCCTGCTTTGAACGGACTTCGGTCCGGCAACGGCGGAAATCGCTTGGTTGTATCCCGGTACCGGGATGGCGGATTACCGACCCTGGGTTCGCCAGCGGCGGATGGTACGGTCGACCAATGCGTCCTCGCCCCCTTCCTGCTGCCACATCTCGATAAAGGACGGCGACGCGGACGCGGGGCACAGCGCCGGTTCGAGCAGGTCGAACGACAGCCGGATCGGCGTCGTGACTCCTTCGCCGACGATGATGCACTCACGATTGCGCAGCGCCGGAATCGCGTCGAGCAAGCCGCGCGCATCTTCGGGCATCGCAGCACGGACGAATGCCTGATCGCGTTCATTATTGAGCCGCATGGTCAGGATCGTGCCGCATTGCGACAGCACGCCCTCGGCCAGATCGGACGGACGCTGGGTGATGAGGCCCAGCGACACGCCATATTTGCGGCCTTCCTTGGCGATCCGGCTGAGGATACCCGCCGCCGACGATCCCGATCCGGCCCGCTCGTTGGGGACGTAGCGATGCGCCTCCTCGCACACCAGCAGCACCGGCTTGCTCGTCTCACCCCGCGACCAGATCGCGAAATCGAACACCAGCCGCGACAGGACGGCGACGACGACCGAGGTGATTTCGGACGGCACCGCCGATACGTCGACGATCGAGATCGGCTTGCCCTGCGCAGGCAATCGGAACACGCGCTTCAGGAACGCCGCCATCGTGTCCGCGACCAGCATGCCGGAAAACATGAAGGCATAGCGCGGGTCGGAGCGAATTTCCTCCAGCCGCGCCTTCAACCGCAGATAGGGTGCGTTGTCGCTCCCCCGGTCCATCCGCGTCATTTCCGCCTGCAGGATCGCGGTCAGGTCGGACAACAGATAGGGAATCGGGGCATCGACGGTCAGGCGCGGAATATCCTGTGCCGCGCGGCTCTTGGCCTTCGCCGCAAGGATGCAGCGTGCGAGAATATCGGCTTCGATCTGCCGCGCGGATCCTTCCGACGTCAGCAGGATATCGCAATGTTCGTGAAAATTGAGCAGCCAATAGGGCAGCTGCAAATTGGATACGTCGAGCAATTCACCCTTGTCGGCGAATGCCTTCCCATATTCGCCATGCGGGTCGATCACGACGATATGACCGTGCGGGCTGTAATCGCAGATCCGGTGCAGGATCAGCGCAGCGGTGGTCGACTTGCCCGTGCCGGTCGACCCGACAAGCGCGAAATGCTTGCCGAGCAGTGGGTCGACATACAGCGCCGCCGGCAGGTCGCGCGTCATGTGCACCGTGCCGACGGTGATATGGGGGCGATCCTGCGTCGCATAGATTTGCCGCAGCACGTCGCGCGGGACCGGATAGACCGGCGATCCGGGCAGCGGATAGCGCGTCACGCCGCGGCGAAAACCGCGCATCCCCTGCCCGGGTGCGGGCTCATAGCCCTCCCCCATTAGGTCGACATCGGCGATCAGGTTCGATCCGTCATCCGCCAGCCGGGTCGAGCGGATGCCGGCCACTACCCAGATCTTGCCGATCTGCAATTTGACCAGCGACCCGACCTGTCCGGCCGGTTCGACGTCCGGTCCCTGCTGCGCCGCGAAGGCGGACAGGGCGTGCATGTCCAGCAGCAGCCGGCTCGACGCGCCCGATATGTCGAGCAGTACCCCGATGGTCGGCGCACGTTCGTCGGTTCCGGTGCTGGCAGCGCCGGACAGCGGCGGGCGAATCGGCATGTTCATGTCCATAACCTGCTCGCCTACCTGTAAATTTTGCGTATCAGATGCGCTCGCCGCTTAACCTTTGGCAAACCATGTCCAATTGTCCGAGCGTCGAATAGCCGATCGCGATCGATCCGCCCTTGTCGCCATGGCTGATCTGGACCTTCAGCCCGAGAACGTCGCCCAGCTGCCGTTCGAGTGCGCGCAGATCGGCGTCGCTCGCGCCGTCCTGGCTGGCACCTGCCGCCGGATCGCGTGGGGTGCGGGTCCGCTTGGCCTCGGGCTCGCGCGCCTGCCGCGCCATCCGCTCGACATCGCGTACCGACAGCCCCTTCGCGACCACCTTCTCGGCGATCGTCTCGGCACCGGGGACGTGTATCAGCGCGCGGGCGTGACCCATGCTCAGCCGCTGGTCGCCGACCATGTCCTGGATCGGCTTGGGCAATTCGAGCAGCCGCAGCAAATTGGTGACATGGCTGCGCGACTTGGCGACCAGATTGGCGAGCGCCTCCTGGGTATGACCGAACTCGTCGATCAGCCGGCGATAGCCTTCGGCCTCCTCGATCGCGGTCAGGTCGCGTCGCTGGATATTTTCGACCAGCGCGATTTCCATCGTCTCGGCATCGGTGAAGTCGCGGACGACCACCGGTACCTCGTGCAGCCGCGCCCGCTGTGCCGCCCGCCAGCGCCGTTCGCCGGCGACGATTTGATATCCCTTGCCATGCGGCCGCACGACGATCGGCTGGATCACCCCGCGCGCCGAGATCGATTCCGCCAGCTCGTCCAGCGCCGATTCGTCGAAGAATCGCCGCGGCTGGCCCGGCAGCGGCGACAGCGCGGTTACCGGCAGTTGTCGCACGCCGCTGGGCGGGGTCGATCCGCGCGCGGTCGAAACCTCGCCTTCGGGGTCGCCCAGCAATGAACTCAGCCCCCGACCGAGGCCCCCCATGCGCGGACGGCGCGGTGTCGCCTGCTCGCTCATGCCGCCTCCGCCAGGCTCGGTAGCCGTGCGATCACTTCACGGGCAAGCGCGATATAGGCTTCCGACCCTGCACAGCGATAATCGTAGATCAGCGCCGGCACGCCATGACTGGGCGCCTCGGACAGGCGGACATTGCGCGGAATCACCGTATCGAACACTACTTTCCCCAACACCGCGCGCACATCGTCCGACACCTGGTCGGTCAGCCGGTTGCGCCGGTCGTACATCGTCAACACCACGCCCAGGATCGACAGCCCCGGATTGAACCGCCCGCGAATCCGCTCGACGGTGCTCAGCAGCTGGCTCAGGCCCTCCAGCGCGAAGAACTCGCACTGGAGCGGCACCAACAGCGCATGGCTCGCTACCATCGCGTTAATGGTCAGCAGCCCGAGCGATGGCGGGCAGTCGATCAGGATCACGTCCCATCGCCCCCCGCTCGCCTCGACGACCCGGTCGAGCCGATGGGTGCGCGCCTCGAACTCGATCAGCTCGATCTCCGCCCCCGACAAGTCGACCGTCGCCGGCACGATCGACAGGCGCGGCACCTTGGTTTCGACCGCCGCTTCGTTCAGCATCAGGTCGCCGACCAGCAGGTCGTAGGTCGAATATTCGCGATCGTTGCGACCGATGCCGAGTCCGGTCGACGCATTACCCTGCGGATCGAGGTCGAGGATCAGCACGTTCAACCCGGTGGCGGCCAGCGCCGTACCGACGTTGATCGCCGTGGTGGTCTTGCCGACGCCCCCCTTCTGGTTCGCGATGGCAATGCAAATCATGCTTGGCGCACTCCCCTGGCGACCACGATCGACGATGTCGGATCGGTAATGCTATGTTCCACGTGAAACATTCCGCGCCAGTCGGCCTTCGCTTCGGCCAGCTCCTCGGTGGTGGAACGTCCCTTCGGCAACACCCATATCGTATCGGCGTCGCTATGCCGATGGCCGATCGCAAATAACGCGGCCAGTCGCGCGACCGCACGCGCGGTGATGATCGCCGCCGGGCAGTCGGCGGGCAACTTCTCGATCTTGGCCTGATGGACGACGACATTGGTCAGTCCCAGATCGGCCGCCATAACGCGCAGCAACGTGGCGCGTCGCGCGCGCGGTTCGACCAGCACGACAGGGCGATCGGTCAGGATGGCGGCGACGATCCCGGGAAAGCCTGCGCCCGATCCGATATCGATCCAGGCGCCTTCGTTCGCTGCGTCGGCCAGCGGCACCAGCTGAGCCGAGTCCAACAGATGCCGTTCCCAGATATGGTCGATCGTCGACGCCGCGATCAGATTTTGATGGGCGGTTTCCGCAACGATCCGATCCGCGAATCTTGCCAGCAACGCCGTACGTTCGACCCCGAAGCGGGTTTCGAGCCAGTCGCGCGCGTCCTGCTCGGTCATGCCGCCAGCTTCCCGCCACGATAATGCAGTAGGATCGCCACCAGCGCCGCCGGCGTCACCCCCTGTATGCGACCGGCAGCCGCGAGCGTTTCCGGCGCAGCCGAGGTCAATCGCTCCACCATCTCGTTCGACAGCCCCGGGACCGCGCCATAGGCGAAGTCGGCGGGTAGCACGACATGATCCACGCGCGCCGCGGCCAGCTCGGCCGCCTGCCGCTCGAGATAGGGAGCGTAGCGCGCATCCTCGATCAGTTCGCCCAGCACCTCGTCCTGCACATCAATGCCCAGATGTTGCGGCGTCACGCCGGGCACCAGCAACCATTCGCCGCCGCTGCGGGTATCGGTCCCGGTAACCGGCGCCCCTTTCGCCGCCAGCATATTGGCGCCGTGGCGCGTCGACAGCGCAGCCGCCAGGCTGGCGCGTCGCTCTTCGCGCTCCGTGTTGAACACGATCCGCTCGGCCGACAACAGGCCGGCCTGCGCACCGATCGCCCCCAACCGCGTCGCGGCATTGTCCGACCGCAACCGCAGGCGATATTCGGCGCGCGCCGTCATCATCCGGTAAGGCTCGGACACGCCCTGCAGCACAAGGTCATCGATCATCACCCCGATATAGCTCGACTCGCGCGGCAGGATCAGCGGGTCGAGACCCAGTGCCTCACCCGCCGCGTTGGCACCGGCGACCAGCCCCTGCCCGCCTGCTTCCTCATAGCCGGTCGTGCCGTTGATCTGCCCGGCGAAATACAGCCCGCCGAGCGCCCGCAGCGCCAGCGTCGCCGACAATGCGCGGGGATCGATATAGTCATACTCGACGGCATAGCCCGGCGTGACGATCTCGACCCGCTCGAGCCCCGCCACGCTGCGCAGCATCGCCAGCTGCACATCGGTCGGCAGCGAGGTCGACACACCGTTGGGATAGACCAGATGGGTGTCGAGCCCTTCGGGTTCGAGGAAAATCTGGTGCCCGTCGCGGTCGCCGAAGCGATGCACCTTGTCCTCGATCGACGGACAATAGCGCGGCCCCCGCCCCTCGATCGATCCGCTGAACAGCGGCGACCGGTCGAGCCCGGCTCGGATAATGTCGTGCGTCTCGGCCGTCGTCCGTGCGATCGCGCAGGCGAGCTGCGGTAACCGTTGCGCAGGATCGGACAGCGGCGACATGGTCCACACATCCGCGTCCGAAGGCTGTTCGGGTAGCGCCGCCCAGTCGATCGTCCGCCCATCGAGCCGGGGCGGCGTGCCGGTCTTCAACCGCGCGATCGGCAGCGACAGCTCGCGCAGCTGCTGACCCAATCGGGTTGCCGCTCGCTCCCCGACCCGTCCGCCGACCGACCGCTCCTCGCCCCGGAACATCGTCCCGCCGAGGAAGGTGCCGGTGGCCAGTACCACGGTCCGCGCAGCGATCCGGCTGCCATCAGCCAGCTCGACTCCCGTTACCCGACCGCCGCTGCTCTTCAGCGCAACGGTATCGCCGCCAAGCACCGTCAGCTTCGGATGCGCCAGCAGCGACCTAACCGCCGCAGCATACCGCACGCGGTCGGCCTGCACCCGCGGCCCCTGCACCGCCGAGCCCTTCGACCGGTTGAGCATCCGGTGATGGATCGCCGCCGCATCCGCCGCGCGGCCCATGAGCCCATCGAGCGCATCGATCTCGCGAACGATATGGCCCTTGCCCAGCCCGCCGATCGCCGGATTGCACGACATCGCACCGATCTTGCCGGGATCGAAATCGATCAACAGCGTCGTCGCACCCCGTCGCGCCGCGGCTGCGGCGGCTTCGGTGCCGGCATGGCCGCCGCCGACGATTACTACATCATAGGTCATGCTGTTCTAGGTTCCACGTGGAACATTATTTGCCGATACAGAAGCGACCGAACAGATCGTCGAGAACCGGCTCGGTCGCGCGCATCCCGGTCAATGCCGCGAATGCCTGTACAGCATAGCGCAATTCCTCCGCCAACAACAGCGGGTCGTCCTGCATTGCAGCACGTTGGAGCGCAGCTTGTGCGACACCCGCATGATGCGCCTGCCGCCGGTTCAACGCCAGCTCGTCCACCTTCGGCAGCAGCGAGGCGGCTTCGCGACCAAGGGCGCCCCAGACCGTATCGATCCCGGCTCCGGTCGCCGCCGATACCGCAATGCGACCGTCCGCCCCCAGCGGATCGCGGACGTCCGATCGCGGGTAGAGCGAGATCACCCGCGCTGCGGCCGGCGGCGCGTCGTCCCCCAGCCACAGCACGATATCCGCCGCCGCGATCGACCCGGTCGCACGGTCGATGCCGATCCGCTCGATCGGATCGTCGCTGTCGTTACGCAGCCCGGCGGTATCGAGGAACAGCCACGCCATCCCCTCGCGCGTTACCGGAATTTCGATGACATCACGCGTCGTGCCCGCCACCGGCGACACGATCGCCGCCTCGCGCCCGACCAGTGCGTTGAGCAGGGTCGACTTGCCAGCGTTGGGCGGCCCCGCCAGCACCACGCGGATGCCATCGCGGAGCCGTTCGACCGGGGGCGCCGCCAGCGCCACCCCGATCGTGTCGGCCAAGACGCCTGCCCGCCCACGCAGATCGGCCAGCACCTCGTCCGCTGCATCGACATCGTCTTCGTCGGCGTGATCGAGCACCGCCTCGACCACCGCCGACAATTGGGTCGCCGTCGCGGTCCAGTCCGCCACCGCCCGCCGCAGCCGGCCGTCGCTGTTCGCCAGCGCCATCTGCCGCTGCGCCTCGGTTTCGGCCGACAACAGGTCGCCCAGCCCCTCCGCCTCGGTCAGGTCGATCCGGCCATGCGCCAGCGCCCGCCGCGTGAACTCACCCGGCTCGGCAGCGCGCAGTCCCGGCATCGCCGCCAGCGCCCGCTCGACGCTCGCCACCACCGCGCGACCGCCATGCAGGTGCAGTTCGACCAGATCCTCACCCGTGGCGGTCGCCGGCCCCGGAAACACCAGCACCAGTGCCCGGTCGAGCAACAGCTTATCCACAGGGTCGCGCAATGCCCTGACCGCCGCCCGACGCAGCGGCGGCAAGCGGCCTGCCAGCAGCGTCGCCGCATCCAGCGCCCCGCCCCCCGAAATCCGCAGCACGGCGATGGCGGCGGGCGGACGCCCGCTCGACACCGCGAAGATGGTGTCAGCCGCCACGACCCGCCGTCTCGAACATTTTGCGCCAGAAGGTCATGCCCGCCTCGCCCATCGGTGCCCAGCTCTTCATCATCTGGTCGAGCAGTTCGGGGCTGGCCCCCTTCTCCATCGTTTCGGTCAGCATCGCGACATAGCGTTCATGGACCGGCGTGAAGTCGGGCAGGCCCATCGCGCGACGCGCTTCCTCCGGCGTGCAATCGACTTCGACGTTGATCTTCATGGGCGGTTCCCCGGTTGGTTTGGGGCACGATAGGGGGAAAAGCTGTGGATGGCGATAAGGGTTGGGGACGCCCCCGCCGTACCACGTCACCCCAGCGAAGGCTGGGGTCTCTGTCCACAGGCGTGCCCCACCGTGCATACGACAACGCCCGCCTTTCCCTGTGGAAAAGACGGGCGGTTCGTTGTTGCCGGACGCGGGCGAAGCCCGCGTCGTCGGTCGGGGCGTTGCCCCGCCGGCCGGATCGTCGCGTCTCCTGCGACAGCATGTCGCCGGGCGCGCTCGATTACTGATTCATGCTGTCGAAGAAGTCTTCGTTGGTCTTCGAATTCTTCATCTTGTCGAGCAGGAACTCCATCGCATCGACGGTGCCCATCTGCATCAGGATGCGGCGCAGGACCCACATCTTGCTGAGCTTGGTCTTGTCGACCAGCAGTTCTTCCTTGCGCGTACCCGACTTGCCCACATCCAGCGCCGGGAAGATGCGCTTGTCGGCCACCTTGCGGTCGAGGACGATTTCCGAGTTGCCGGTGCCCTTGAACTCTTCGAAGATGACTTCGTCCATGCGGCTGCCGGTATCGATCAGCGCGGTGGCGATGATCGACAGCGAACCACCCTCTTCGATATTACGCGCCGCACCGAAGAAGCGCTTCGGCCGCTGGAGTGCGTTCGCGTCGACACCGCCGGTCAGCACCTTGCCCGACGACGGCACGACCGTGTTGTAGGCGCGACCCAGACGGGTGATCGAATCGAGCAGGATCACCACGTCCTTCTTGTGCTCGACCAGCCGCTTGGCCTTCTCGATCACCATTTCGGCGACCTGGACGTGACGCTGCGCCGGCTCGTCGAAGGTCGAGGAAATCACCTCGCCCTTCACGCTGCGCTGCATGTCGGTCACTTCTTCCGGACGTTCGTCGATCAGCAGGACGATCAGGAACACTTCGGGGTGATTGTCGGTGATCGCCTTCGCCATGTTCTGCAGCATGACGGTCTTGCCGACGCGCGGCGGCGCCACGATCAGCGTGCGCTGGCCCTTGCCCTGCGGGGACACGATGTCGATCACCCGCGCCGACTTGTCCTTGATCGTCGGATCGAGCTGGTCGAGCGTCAGCTTCTGTTCGGGGTACAGCGGCGTCAGGTTATCGAAATTGACCCGGTGACGCACCGCGTCGGGATCGTCGAAATTGACCGATACGAGCTTGCTGAGCGCGAAATAGCGCTCGCCGTCCTTGGGCGCGCGAACCTCGCCCTCGACCGTGTCGCCGGTGCGCAGGCCATGCTTGCGGACCTGGTTCGGCGAGACATAGATATCGTCCGGCCCGGCGAGGTAATTCGCCTCCGGGCTGCGCAGGAAGCCGAAGCCGTCCTGCAGCACTTCGATCGTGCCGACGCCCATGATCTGCTCGCCATTCTCGGCACGCGCCTTGAGAATCGCGAACATGAGGTCCTGCTTGCGCATCGTCGATGCGCCTTCGACGCCCAGTTCCTCGGCCATCGAGACCAGTTCGGCGGGCGCGTGTTTCTTTAAGTCTTTGAGATGCATCGGGGGGTGGTCCAGATCAGCGATGGTGAGGCAAGGTCGGCAAACGGGGCGGACGCAAGCGGCTGGGACGGGCGCACCGAGGACCGGGCGCCACTGTCGCTCGACCTAGGTGGCGGTCGCAGTCAAGTCAAGCAGGTGCGGTGGTTCAGCGCGCCGGTTCGACCTTCGTCACGCCCGGATCGAGCTGCGCGAACAGCGTCGTCTTCGCCAGTATCTGCCGGGCACAGGGCAAGGCCGCCGCGTCGAGTGCCGCCTTTGCTCCAGGCGCACGCCGGATCCGCTGCACCGACGCCACGATGTCGGTCGCAGGCGCAGCACCTTCAACCCGGCCGATGAAATAGACCATCCCGGCAGTCAGCATCGCCCGCTGGCTCGACGGCTCGGTTTCGAACGATTGCGAAATGCTGGCGATGCAGCGCAGATCGTTCTCGACCGCGGGCGTCGCCGCCTGCGCCGCGACCAACAGCCATGCCAGCATCACTTCTGGTTCCGCTTTTGAAGATGTTCTCCCCACTTCGCGAGCGACCCGCTAATCTCACGCAGCTTGGCTACGCAGCGCGGTCTGGCCGCCTGTATCTTCGTGTTTCCTTCAGCGTCGTCGATCAATCGAACAAGATGGGCTGGATAGTCGAACCCGGGTGCAGCATGGTCGATACGACCCATAAAGTACATAAATCCGCCTTGCAGGCCGCTTTGCTCCTGCGGAGGCGCCTTGTTCGCGGTTGCCGCGATAATAGCGAGGCAGGTCAGATCATCCTCGACCCCCGCCGGCAGCGGCGCTGATACCGCCTGAATCAACGCCAACGCTATCCACATCGCCCATCCCCCTTCAGAACGGTTTGACCACCGCCAGCACGACCGCCGCGATCGCCGCCAGCGCGGGCAGTTCGTTCGCCAGCCGCAATTGTTTCGGCGTCAGCGTCGGCCGCCCCGCCGCCAGCTTCCTCGCATAGCCGACCGCCCAGCCATGATAGCCGCTCAGCAGCACGACGACGAGCAGTTTGGCGTGCAGCCACCCCAGCCCGGCGCCGCCGTCGAACAACCCGACATTGGCCGCAAGCAACAGCCCCAGCACCCACACGACGACCATCGCCGGCGTCAGGATCATCCGCTTGAGCAACGCCTCGCGCCGGATCCAGCGCGGCGGCTCTGCCGGGTCGGACAGCCCCTCCTGATGATGGACCAGATAGCGGGGCAGCATGAACAGCCCGGCCATCCAGAAGATGACGAACACGATATGTGCCGCCTTCATCCACAGATAGGCGCCGCCCAGAAACCCGCTCATGCCCCGCGCACCCGGGCCAACAGCGCCTCGACATGCGCGATCGGCGTATGTTGGCCGATCCCATGGCCGAGGTTGAAGACATGGGGGCGTTCCGGAAAGGCGTCCAGCACGCGCATGATGGCACCGTCGAGCGCCTCTCCGCCAGCCAGCAGCGCCAGTGGATCGAGATTGCCCTGCACCGGCATTCCCGGCGGCAGGACGGCATCGGCCCACACCGGGTCGACCGTCTCGTCCAGCCCGATCGCATCGATACCGGTCTCGCGGGCATAGCGGGGCAGCTTGCCGCCCGCGCCCTTGGGGAAACCGATCACCGGCACACCGGGCCGGCGCTGATGCAGCGCATCGACGATCCGAGCGGTAAACCCGATCACCCAGTCGTCGAACTGCGCCGGGCTGAGGCTGCCGGCCCAGCTGTCGAACAACTGGACCGCTTCGACCCCCGCATCGATCTGCCCCACCAGATAATCGATGGTCAGGTCCGCAATCGCCTCCAGCAGACCGGCAAAGGTCGCCGGATCGCGATAGGCAAGGCTCCGGCTCGCTTCATGGTCCTTCGACCCCTGCCCCGCCACCATATAGGTCGCGACGGTCCAGGGTGATCCGGCGAACCCCAGCATCGTCACATCGGCCGGCAGACGGGCCACGGTACGCCGGACCGTCTCGTACACCGGATCGAGCCGGTGGAAGGGATAACCGCCCTGTGACAGGCCGGGAATGCCCGCCAGCAGCCCGTCGAGCAGCGGCGGGTTCAGCCGCGGCCCTTCGCCGGGGCCGAAGGTCAGGTGCTGCCCCATCGCCCACGGGATCATCAGGATGTCGGAGAACAGGATCGCGCCATCGAACGCGAACCGCCGGATCGGCTGCAGCGTAACCTCCGATGCCGCCTCCGGATCGGTCGCCAGCGCGAGAAAGCCGCCCTTCTCCGCCCGGAGCGCACGATACTCCGGAAGATAGCGTCCGGCCTGTCGCATGAGCCAGATCGGCGGGACGGCAAGCTTCTCGCCGGCAAGCACGCGGAGAAGCGGTTTCGTGGGGACAGGACCGGTCAGCGTCGTCGCTCTCTCTACTATAAAGTAGAATCTAAATGGGTGGTTGGAAGCAGTTGGGGCGTGGATAGCGGGGCTTATGGTGGATTACCCGAAATGCCAACAGATTGACCCTATGGGAGTCGCTCGAATCCGTCGATTCCAATGAAGCCATCCACACTATCCACAGGCTGTTGGCTGAATCGCTCCCTGTGTCGGGATTGTGGATAATCTGGGCATGAAACAGGGCTTTCCCACAGCTTGGCGGACCGGCCGAGTTGCGCTAGCCCCTGCCCCCGACTTATCCACAGCCTTGTGCAGAAAGGCGCCGATGCGACTGCACCTCCACCTCCTGTCCGACTCCACCGGCGAAACGCTGGAGAATATCGCCAAGGCGGCGCTGGCGCAGTTCGACGATGTCGACACGATGCGCCATTTCTGGCCGATGGTCCGTTCGGAAACCCATCTCGAACGCATCCTCGCCGAAATCACCGTCAATCCCGGGCTGGTGCTCTATACGCTGGTCAACCCGGCGATCCGGCGGATGCTGGAGGCGCGCTGCGCCGCACTCGGCCTGCCGATCGTCGCGCCGATGGATGCGGTCAGCAACGCGCTGTCCAGCCTGCTGGGACAGGAGGCCAAGGCGCGGCCGGGCCGTCAGCACAGCCTCGACGCCGCCTATTTCGCCCGGGTCGATGCGATCCAGTGGACCATCGCCCATGACGACGGCATCGCGTCGGAGGACTGGGAAGAGGCCGATATCGTGCTGGCCGGCGTGTCGCGTTCGTCGAAGACGCCGACGTCGATCTATCTCGCCAATCGCGGGTTCAAGACCGCGAACATTCCGATCGTGGTCGAAAGCCCGCCGCCGCCGATCCTGTTCACGCTTAAAAAGCCGCTGGTCGTCGGGCTGACCACCAGCGCCGACCGGTTGATCGCGATCCGGCGCAACCGGCTGTTGTCGCTCAACCAGATGCCCGACACCGATTATGTCGAACAGGATGCCGTGATACGCGAACTGTCCTATGCCCGGCGGATGTTCGCCGACAATGGCTGGCCGGTGATCGACGTTACCCGCCGCTCGATCGAGGAAACGGCGGCGGCGATCATCACCCTGTGCAACGACCGCAAGCTGGAGGCCCGCGCATGAGCTTCATCCTCGCCTCGATGAGCGCCACCCGCCGTGCGATGCTCGACGCGGCCGGCATTCCCCATGACGCGATGGCCAGCGGGCTGGACGAGGAAGCGGCCAAGGCGGCATTGGCGGCCGAGAACCTCAAACCCCGCGACCTCGCCGATGCGCTGGCGGAGATGAAGGCGATGCGCGCCGCCACCCGCGTCGGCGGGGCGATGGTGCTGGGTGGCGATTCGGTCGTCGCGCTGGCCGATGGCACCGTGCTCGACAAGCCGGTCGACCGCGCCGATGCCACCGCGCATCTCCGCGCCCTGTCCGGCGGACGCCACGACCTGTTCAGCGCGGCGGTCTTCGTCGAAGGGGGCCGCCCGGTGTGGCGGCATATCGGCCATGCGAAGCTGACTGTCCGGCCCTTGTCCGATGCCTTCATCGACTCCTATCTCGATGCCGAATGGCCCGCGATCGCCGGCTGTGTCGGCTGTTTTCGGATCGAGGGGCCGGGTGTGCAGCTGTTCGACCGGATCGATGGCGACCATTGGACGATCCTCGGCATGCCCTTGCTCGAAATCGCGCGCTATCTGCGCCAACGGGGAAAATTGCCCGCATGAAACCCTATGCGGAGGTGATCGGCGACCCGATCGCCCACTCCAAATCGCCGCTGATCCACGGCTTCTGGCTCGACCAGTTGGGACTCGATGCCGAGTATCGAAGGTTCCACGTGAAACCTGACGATCTCCGAGCCTATTTCGAGAGCCGCCGTACCGACCCGCACTGGCGCGGGTGCAACGTCACCGTGCCGCACAAGCTGGCCGCGCTCGACCATGTCGCCGATCCCGGCGACGTGCGCGGTTCGATCGGCGCGATCAATACCGTGTTCCGTGGCGAAGGTGGTGACTGGATCGGCACCAATACCGATTCGGCGGGGTTCCACGCCCCGATCGCCGGTCTCGACCTGACGAAACAGCCGGTCGCGGTGATCGGTGCGGGCGGCGCGGCGCGCGCGATCCTGTTCGCCTTGTCGCGGCTGGGTGTCGGACGCGTGACCTTGCTGAACCGCAATCCGCTGAAGGCAGCGGCGTTGCTGTCGACCTTCGGCCTGAAGGGCGACGCCTTGCCGCTCACCGCTCCCCTGCCTGCGGCGAAGCTGCTGGTGAATGCCAGCACGCTCGGCATGACCGGTCAGCCCCCGCTGGAAATCGACCTGGCACCGCTGCCCGAAGATGCGGTGGTATATGACGCGGTCTACGCCCCGATCGAGACACCGCTGCTGGCACAGGCCCATGCGCGCGGGCTCGATACCGTCGACGGCCTCGAAATGCTGGTCGGGCAGGCGGCACTGGCGTTCGAACTGTTCTTCGGAGTCGCCCCGCCGCGCGACCGCGACGACGCCTTGCGGGAACGGTTGCTGGCGTGAGCGATCCGCGATCGAACCGTACCCTCGCGCAGGCGGGGGTCCAGAGTACCACGCGCAACCGCCGCGTTGCTTGGCCCTGGATCCCCGCCTGCGCGGGGATACGCGAGTGAGACGCCCATGACCCACATCCTCGGCCTCACCGGATCGATCGGCATGGGCAAGTCGACCGTCGCGCAGATGTTCCGCGACTTGGGCGTGCCGGTGTTCGATGCCGACGCCACCGTCCATGCGCTGCAAGGCCCGGACGGCGCGCTGCTGCCCGCGATCGAAGCCGCCTTCCCCGGCACCACCGGCCCGACCGGCATCGACCGCCCGACCTTACGCGAACGGATTTTCGCCGATCCGGACGCACGCCGACGCCTCGAAGCGATCGTCCATCCGGCCGTCGCAGCCGAGCGGCAACGCTTCCTCGACGCCCATCGCGAAGCCCCGCTGGTCGTGCTCGACGTCCCCCTCCTTTTCGAAACCGGCGGCGACTCGCGCTGCGATTCCGTAGCGGTCGTCTCGGCCGCACCCGAGGTTCAGCGCGCCCGCGTCCTCGCCCGCCCCGGCATGACCGAGTCGGCGTTCGCAGCGATCCTCGCCACCCAGATGCCCGACGCCGAAAAGCGCGCTCGTGCCCAACATCTTATCTACACCGATACGACACTCGCCGCGACACGGGCGCAGGTCGCCGCGCTGGTCGCTTGCATGGGGCTCCGCGAAGGCGGATAAGGTGGGAATGCGTGAAATCGTGTTCGATACCGAAACCACCGGCTTCAAATTTTCGGAAGGCGACCGACTGGTCGAAATCGGGTGTGTCGAACTGGTCAACCGGGTCGAAACCGGCGCCACCTTTCACGCCTATTTCAATCCCGGCCGATCGATGCCGAAAGAGGCGGAGGCGGTCCACGGCCTGTCCGATGCGTTCCTTGCCGACAAGCCGGCGTTCCACACCGCGATCGACGACCTGCTCGCCTTTATCGGCGACAGCCCGCTGGTCGCGCACAATGCCAATTTCGACTTCGGCTTCCTGAACGGCGAACTGGGCGCATGCGGGCGCGATGCGATCTGCCTGAGCCGCATGGTCGACACCCTCGCCATCGCGCGCAGCCGCCATCCCGGCGCCAAGCATACGCTCGACGCGCTGTGCGTCCGCTTCGGCATCGACCGCAGTCGCCGCGTGCTGCACGGCGCGCTGCTCGACGCGCAGCTGCTGGCGCAGGTCTATGTCGAGCTGATGGGCGGTCGCCAGATCGGCTTCGGCCTCGACGCCACGCCGACCCTCGTCGCGGAAGTGGTGGAGACCGTTGCCCCCTCGCGCGTCCGCCCGCCGCGCCAGTTTTCGGCCAGCGCGGCCGAACTCGCCGTCCACGCCGCGTTCGTCGGCACATTGAAGGACCCGTTATGGGGCCAGTCGCCGACCTGAGGCGTTGACACCACCCGCTTTGAGCGGCTCACAGGATTTCACAACGACGGAGGATTACATGGACATCCGGGTTTCGGGGCACCAGGTCGACACCGGGGACGCGCTGAAGGAGATGGTCCAGGAGCGACTCCAGGGCATCGCCGACAAATATTTCCAGCGCGCGATTTCGGCGACCGCGACGTTCAGCAAGGGTCCGCACGACAATGGCTTCGTGTGCGACATCGTCTGCCACGTCACCCAGGGCCTCGTCCTCAAGGGGCATAATAGCGGACAGGAGGCGCAGGGCGCGTTCGTCGGTGCCGCCGACAAGATCGAAAAGCAGCTGCGTCGCTACACCCGCCGCCTGAAGGACCGCAACGCCGCGCAGGTCGTGGCGATGAACGAGGCCGGCGGGTACGACAATGGCTTCGACAATGCCGGCTACACCGTGTTCGGTGGTCGCGAGCAGGAAGAGGAAGAGGTCGCCGACGCGCCCCTCATCATCGCCGAGACCCGGGTCGATGTGCCCGACGCCAGCGTGTCCGACGCGGTGATGATGCTCGACCTGCGCAACACCAACGCGCTGCTGTTCAAGAACAGCGGCACCGGATCGTTCAACATGGTCTATCGCCGCCATGACGGCACGATCGGCTGGGTCGAACCCAATCGCGCGGCCTGACTTGTACGATTTCCATGATCTCGTGACATCTGAAACGGTGCTGGCGGACGTGTCCGCCGGCACCCGCAAGGCATTGTTCGCGCATATCGCCTCCGTCGCGCAGGACGCGGCGGGGGTCGATCCGAAACTGGTCGCCGACCGCATGGCCGACCGTGAGAAGCTGGGCACCACCGCGTTCGGCGGCGGCATCGCCATTCCCCATGCCCGGATCGACTGTCCCGACAGCGTCTTCGGCATCTTCGTGCGGCTGGATCGCCCGATCGATTTCGCCGCGGTCGACGAATTGCCGGTCGACCTGATCTTCGCGCTGTTCTCGCCGCTGGATGCGGGCAGCGACCATCTGAAGGCTTTGGCACGGGTGTCGCGCGCGCTGCGCGACGCGGCGTTCCGGGCCAAGCTGCGCGGGGCCGGGTCGGCCGACGCGCTCTATGCGCTGCTATCGGGTGTCGAGGCGCGTGACGCAGCCTGATGTGCCCGCCGGGGAAGCGGCGCATTTCCGGGCATTGGAGGCGCTCTATGCTGCGGCGCCGATCAACCGGCTGTTCGATTCCCGGCTGGAGATCGTCTCCGCCGGGGTGGCGCGCATCCATTTCAGCATCGACGAACGCCATTTCCATGCCGCCGGCGCGGCGCATGGCACGACCTATTTCAAGATGCTCGACGACGCCGCCTTCTACGCCGCCAACAGCCTCGTGACCGATCGCTTCCTGCTGACCACCGCCTTCAACCTGCTGCTCCAGCGGCCGCTCGGCCCTGGCCAGGTCATCGCCGAAGGGCGCTGGGTATCCGGCAAGCGTCGCGTGTTCATCGCCGATGCGCATCTGATCGATGCCGATGGCGAGGAAGCGGCACGCGGCACCGGAACCTTCATGAAAAGCCGGATTCCGCTCGCCACCCTGCCCGGCTACGCCCAGCCATGAGCGACTGGCCGACGGCGCTGCGCGTCAACGCCTTCGCGCGCGCCGTCGAGGCAGCCGGCGGGACCGCCATGGTGCTGGCGCGGGGGGACCGCGAATCGGGCGTCGTGCTGCTGCTGGCGATGGATCGCGACGGCACCGCTCGCCTGTTCGAGCGCGAACGCGATCTCGACGGTCGTGCCCGGATCGTGCAGCGCAAACCCGATCTTGTGGGTGAAGCCGCGCTGACCGACTATTGGCAGGGTCGCCGCCGCAACGATCCCGATTTGTGGGTGATCGAGGCGATCGTCGCACGCCCCGAACCGCTCGCCGCTGAAACCCTGTGGGCCGATTGACGGCGAGACTCGTGCACCCCTAAGCGCTGTGCATCGGAGACAAAGCGCTGGGCCGACCGGGTTGGGTCGGTGGCGTAGTCGGGGGCAAACGCCAAAGTTGCATGTGGCCATAGGTTCCACGTGGAACGTGTGTTGGCGCAGGTCGACCGCAAGCTAGTGACGACGGATGAAGCTGCGCTTCCCGATGGTGGTGCTTGCCGCCATGACCCTGTTCGCCGGACTGCCCGCTGCCGTATCGGCAGAGGAAGCCTCGCCCGGTTCCGTCACTAACCTGTCCGTCCCGGCAAAGGTTCCCGTCCGCTTCGCCCCTGCCCAGGAAATCGTACAGGACATTGCGGCCAAGCCCGAGCCGGCCGACGATGCGGTCGACCCGACCGATGCCGACTATGCCACGCTGGCCGCCGCCGTCGCCGCACAGCCCGCCACGACCGACGACGAAGAACTCAACTGCGTCGCGATCGGCGTCTATTATGAATCGAAGGGCGAACCGTTGACCGGCCAGCTCGCCGTCGCCGACGTCATCCTCAACCGCACCAAATCGGGCCGCTTCCCCGCCTCGGCCTGCGGCGTGCTGACCCAGCGCAGCCAGTTCTCGTTCGTGAAGGGCGGTCGCCTGCCCGATGTCGACACCAGCCGCCCGGCGTGGAAGACCGCGGTCGCCATCGCCCGCATCGCCCGCAACGACCTGTGGAAAAGTCCGGCAGAAGGCGCGCTGTTCTTCCACGCACGCCGCGTCAGCCCGAACTGGGGCAAGACCCGCGTCGCCTCGCTCGGCAACCATATCTTCTACCGCTGAGCCGACCACTCTTTCCTTGTTCGCATAATGTTCCTATACTCCACCGATGGCCAGTATCGCCCTCGGTGCCCGACCCCTCGCCCCTGATACCCATCCGCTGATCGCGGCGGAGGTCGCGCGCGGTGTCACGCGCATGTTGCTGGCGCATGATCTGACCGCGATGGCGGAGGTTCCGCTCGACGGCGGGCGGCGTGCCGACCTGATGGCGCTCGATGCGCGCGGGCAGATCGTCATCGTCGAGATCAAGGTATCGCGCGCCGACCTGCTCGGCGACGGCAAGTGGACTGATTATCTTAGGTCTTGCGACCGCTATTTCTGGGCGGTGCCGGCCGGGTTCGACGTGACGCCGCTATCGGGCGAGGCGTTCCTGCCCGAACGTACCGGAATCATCGTCGCCGACCGCTATGAAGCGACGATCCTGCGCGAGGCGTCGACCACCCCCCTGCCCGCCCATGTCCGCAAGCGCTGCACCCTCGCCTTCGCCCGCCGCGCCGCCCGCCGCCTGATCGGCGCGGTCGACCCCGAAGCGATCCAGGGCTTTTAGCATGTTCCTCTCCCATCGGGAGAGGGAGGGAGGCGCGCAGCGCCGCAAGGGTGAGGGCGACCCGGGGGAGACGAAGCGCCGTCCGGCGTGACAAACTGCGCGCGAGTGTGAACTTAGTGAACTTTGGAACGCGTCAGGACAATATATCCACGGATTGCAACGACTTAGCGACTTCGATCAAAACCGCCGCCACAGCGCCCCGGCGGCCCAGCCGAACCCGACCGACAACAACACCGCCGCCAATCCGTACCACAACGACGCCTCGTTCGCGGCGATCGCCACGAAGCGTTCGAACCCCGACTTGCGAATCTCGATATCGCGCACCGCCGCCGCCAGCACGCGCCCGTCGCGGATCAGGAAGGTTTCGGCGGTGAACTTGCCCACCGGCACCCGTGCGGGAATGGTAATCGACGCGCGGTACAGCACGTCGTCGGTGATCTCGACCGCGTTCGGCGTCTCGCGGTACAGCCCGGCGCGTTCGCGCAACGCCACGAACCCCCTGGCGAACCGCGCCTGATCATCGGCCGACGTGCCGGCGGCAGGCGACAATTGCAGGCTGTCCAACCCCAGCTCATAGATCGCGCGCGTCCGCTCATCGACCATCTGCTCGATCGGTCGGGCCGAAGCGATGGCGTAGAAGGACGGGGCCGAGCGATAGCGCATCCGGTCGGCATTGACCCAGATGCCCGCCACCTTCTCCTTTTCGCGCACCACGATCGATTCGGGCGGCCCCTTCACCACCACGACGATGTCGGCCGGCCGGTCGCCCTGCGGCACCCGCCCGCCGGGATACAGGATCGCGCCGAACAGCAGCAGTTCGGCCCCGGTGAACGAATAGGCGATCTGCACGTCACGGGTCGACACATCGGGCACCAGCACCGGGGCCGCCGCGCCCATCGCCAGCGGCGCCAGCAGCGCAAGGGTCAGCGCGCGCCTCATGCCGGCTGCACCGTATAGATATCGTCGGGCCGCCACCCCAGCCCCAGCGCCATGCGGAACGCCACCGCCAGCACGATGATCGCCAGCGCGAGGCGGAGATATTCGGGCTTCGCCTTCTGCGCGAACCGCGCGCCGATCTGCGCGCCGGTCACCGATCCGACCAGCAGCAGCACCGCCAGCACGATATCGACCGCCTTGGTCGTCAGCGCATGGACCATCGTCGATGCGGCGGTGACGAACAGGATCTGGAACAGCGAGGTGCCGACCACCACCCGCGTCCCCATGCCCAGCAGGTACAGCATCGCCGGCACCAGGATGAACCCGCCGCCGACCCCCAGCAGCACGGTCAGCATGCCCGTGGCGAACCCCAGCAGCAGCGGCGCGAGCGGCGAGATGTACAGCCCCGAGGCATAGAATCGCCAGCGCAAGGGGAGAGCCGCGACCAGCGGATGGTGCCGCCGCCGTGCCGCCCGCGGCGGGATCGCCCCGCGCAGCACGCGCACCGCGCCGATCGCTTCCTTCAGCATCAGACCGCCGATCGACCCCAGCATCACCACGTACAGGATCGCGATGACGGTATCGATCTGCCCGCTGGCCTGTAGCAGGCGGAACACGCCCGCGCCTGCCACCGACCCCAGCACGCCGCCCGCGACCAGCACCCAACCCATGCGGAAATCGACCCCGCCGCGGCGCAGATGCGCGAACACGCCCGACACGCTGGCCCCTGTCACCTGGCTGGCGGCGGACGCGGCGGCGACGGTCGGCGGAATGCCGTAGAAGATCAGCAGCGGCGTGGTCAGGAACCCGCCGCCGACCCCGAACATGCCCGACAGAAACCCGACCCCGCCGCCCAGCAGCACGATGACCAGCGCATTGACCGACAGGTTGGCGATGGGGAGGTACAGGTCCATGGGCCTCCCGGTTACCGCGTTCGGGAGCGCCGTGCCACCCGGCGCGTCAAAAGTCGCTGCCGATCGTCAGCGCCGGTCCCGACCCCGGCGCCGCGTTACCCCCTACCCTTTGCCGCCAGTCGAGCGACACTCGTACCGCGCCCCGCCCGACCGGCAGCGACGCGACGGCGGACGGCCCGATATCGACCCGCGCCCCCTCCCGCTGCGCCCCGCCCCAGCTGCCGATCCCCAGCCGGAGCGCGCTGCGCCCGATCCTCGCCACCGGATGCAGCACCCGCGCCGCGCCATCGGCATAGGGTTCGATGCCGTCGCGCGCGACCGCGCCCGCCTGCCCATAGGCTTCCAGCGCCAGGTCGCCCGGCAACGCCCGGTCGATCCCGGCGATCACCCCCATGCCGGTCCCGCTGCCCCCGCTGTCGAGCGCCACGCGCCGTTCGACCACCAAGGCGACCGGCACCGGCAGCGGCCGCCATTCGATGCCCAGCGCCGCTTCGCGTCCCAGACCCGCCAGCGGGGTCGCCACCCGCGCCGCGACCGCCGCCTGCCCGTCCGGCGTCACCGGCAGGCGCAGCCGCATCCCGGCCTGCCCGCCGCCCAGCTGCACCGGACCGCCGCTCGCCGCGCCCGGCCGGGCAAGCGCCCACAGGCTGACCGTCATTGGCGGTCCGGCGGTAGGGGGCACCGGCGGCGACAGGATCGGCGCGGCACCACGATCGATCGGCTCGGCCGAGGCGAACCCGACCAGCGCCAGCAGCGCCAGCCGTACCCGGTCCGGTACACCGGCCGGCGCATTTGCCGTGCCAGCCATGGTCGGCACCGATCGCGTGCCGACTGCGACCCTGGCCGGCATCGCAATCCTCTGTTCGCGCATCTGTTGTGCGATGTGACGACCCGGCGGAGCGGCAGCGATCGGCGACACCGGCTCCGCCCCCCGCCCGCCCGGCAGCACGATCCGTACCCATCGGTCCGGCGGCAACCCTTCGGGCCACAGCAGCGCCACCCGCATGCCGACCCAGCCGACCGTGACCAGCGCCAGGAACCGCAGCGGCCGTCCGCGTGCCCGGCTCATCGATCCGGCAACCCGGCGATGTCGGGGAAATGATGCGCGGTCTTGTCCCAGCGCAGCGGCCGTCCGCGCAGCGTCGCGGCGTAGCGCACCACCGCCCGCCGCGCCGCGAGCAACGCGACCAGATTGCCGACCAGCATGCGCGGGATCGACCGCCATGCCTCGTCCCGACCATAGGCGCGGCGGACCAGGGCCCAGCGCATCGCCGTCCGCCACACCAGCAGGCACAGGTTGATCGCCAGCACCAGTTGCAGCGCCGGATCGACCACCGGTGCCACGCTGCCGCGCACGGCGTGCAGCATGCCGCTCGCCCCCCACGCGACCAGCGCGCAATAGGCTACCGCCAGCACAGGGATAGCCAGGATCGCCCGCCGGTCGCGCATCCGCATCCAATGGTCGTGCAGGCCCCCGCCCGCCTGCCACCCGATCCGGTCCCATCCGGCAAGGGCAATGCCGGTCATCCACCGCGCCTTTTGCCGGACGGCGGCGTCGAGCCGTGCGGGGAAATAGGCGCGCACCGCCACCGGCGGTCCGCCCGCATCTTCCAGCACCCGCACGAACATCCCGCGCCCGCCCAGCGCCCGGACGGTCAGCCCCAGTTCGTAATCCTCGGTCAGACTGGTATCGTCGAACGGCAATCCGCCGCGCCGCTCGGCGATGCGCGCCAGCATGTCGGCCGAAATCGCGCAGCCGACCCCGGCCAGCGGCAGCTCCGCCCCCAATGCGCCCCGCACCGGCAGCTGCCGGCCATGCGCCTCGGCAAACTCGTCGATATAATGGCCCGATACCCAGCGTGATTCGCGATCGGCCAGCGGCAGGACCGGGACCTGCACCGTATCGGCCCTGCGCAACAGGTGATCGTACACTCGCAGCTCGCCGGGATGGACCACATCCTCGGCATCGTGCAGCACCATCGCGGTAAACGGCCGCCCCTCCGCCGCACCATCGGCCATGACGGCGCGCCACAAGGCGTTCAGGCAATCGGCCTTGGTCGTCGGGCCGGGATGCGGCGTCAGCGTCAGCCGTACCCGGTCGTCCTCGGTCGCGACCGCGACGATCGCGGCAATGGTCGCCCGGTCGTTGGGATAGGCCCCGACATAGAGCCGCCAGTCGGGATGATCGAACCGCGCCAGCGTCGCGCGCAGCATCGCGCCGATCACCGCCGCTTCGTCCCATGCCGGCACCAGCACCGCGATCCGCCCGCTACATCCCGCCACCGGGAAATCGGCCAGGGTAGCCTCGGACGTGCGCCGCCACCATCGGTGCAGCGCGCGGACCAGGAACGCGCCATCGACCGCCAGATCGTCCAGCCCGCCGATCAGGAACCCGACACCGGCAAACAACATGGTTTCGCGCGCAATCGCGTCGATCCACGCGATGACCGCGTCCATCCCCGTTCCCCCGGAACCTGCCCCGGAACTTATCGTATAACGACGCGGTGCAGCGGAACAAGCAATTCGCCGCCGCCCCTCGTGTGTTCATCCTTAATATTTATCGATGACGATTGAACCGGCGGGGACTCGGGACGTTGGCGCAAACGGTCCTAAATCCCCTTTCGGGACTGGTGCCCCGCGCACCGGCCGCGCCGAGCGTATCGACGGCGCGGCCGAACCGGGCCTTACCAATAGAAGTTGCGGATCACGTCGACCACGCGTCCGCGCCGGTAATCGACCAGCACGACGTCGTTATAGTGCCGCACCCAGCGCTGGGCCCCCCGCGCGGGCGGCAGGCGATAGCGGCCCGGATCGGCGATCCAGTAACGCTGCGCATAATAGGGGCGACCGATCGCCAGCCCGGGGCGGAAGCTCTGATAGCGGAACGGCGCATTCCAGTTGCCGCGCGCATAGAGGTTGCGATGCCCCTGACGATAGGCGCGCCAGTCGTTCCGGCCCCATGCCCGTTCGCGCAGGTTCTGCCGATATTCCCACCGCGCCCGGTTCAGTTCGCGGCGTTCCTCGCGAATGTCGCGCGGGCTGCCATAGCGCAGCGCCTGGCGATATTCGCGCCGTTCCTCGCGAATATCCTGCCGGTCGCGGCGCAGTTCGTGGCGCGACTGCGCCATGGCGGGCGTGGCGACGGCGGGGAGGGCGACAGTGGCGGCCAGCGCCGCCAGGATGATCTTTCGCATCGGGATTGCTCCTTTCCTCGTGATGAGGATGCAATGCCCGAGTCCCGCTGAACGCTCCGCGAATGCGATCGTCAGGGTTTTGAAAGGCTTGGCGGACGAGCTTCCGGAAGAAAGCCGTCACCCCGGACCTGATCCGGGGTCCCGCTTCTTCCTTCCGCCGCCTGCTACGTTTGTCCGACGGCCGCCGAAACCGCGCCGCAACCCTTACTGGTTCGGCCCCGGCCCGCCGGTCCCCGGCGCGCCGACCGTGCCGATATTGCCGAACAGGTCGCGGAAGAAGTTCGATTCGCGGCCCAGCGTCGGGGTCTTCTTGTCCCACGGGCTGATGCCGACCACCTGGTCGACGCCGGTGCGGTCAATCTTGGTGACGTTGCCCGCCTGGTCGAACGTGATCTTCAGCGTCGTCTGGTCGACGGCGCGCGGGCGGTTGAATGCCAGGTTGCGGCTGTCGCGCGACAGATAGAACCATTCGCGGTCGGAAAACTGGCCGACAAAGGTCGGGGTGCCCAGCGTCTGCAACACCGACTGGCGGGTATCGACGCCCGGCTGCACCGCGTTCACCAGATCGGGGTCGATGACATATCCCTGATGGCTGCGCAGCTTCGTGCAGCCTCCCAGGCCCGCCGCGGCACAGGCGATCATCAGCGCCACGGCGCCACGGGTGGGGAAGCGAACCATAAAATCTCCGTCCAGCGAACGCGCGACCGGGCCCCTCGCGATTGCATCGCGCGGCCATGCGTTCAATATGACGGACCCGCGCCATCCACAAGCGCGCCCTTCATCTGCCCGGAGAGTCATGCCGCTATCCCGCCTGTTCCGTCGCGAACCGCCGCCGCGCATTGCCGCCACGCTGTATAACGCGGTCGTGGCACGCGGGCGGCAGCCGCACTGGTATCTGGCCGGCGCGGTGCCCGACACGCTCGACGGCCGGTTCGACATGATCGCCGCCGTGCTGGCGATGGTGATGCTGCGGCTGGAGCGCGAAGGGGCAGGGGCCGTGCCCGCCGCCAGCCTCGCCGAATGTTTCGTCGACGATATGGACGGACAGCTGCGCCAGATCGGGTTCGGCGACATGGTCGTCGGCAAGCATATCGGGCGGATGATGGCGGCGCTGGGCGGGCGGCTGGGCGCCTATCGCGACGGGCTGGCCGACGGCACGTTCGAAGCGGCGCTGGTGCGCAACCTGTATCGCGGCGACGCACCCGCCCCCGACGCCCTCACCCATGTCGCGACCGAATTGCGCGCCTTCCGCGCCGCGCTGGACGGCGTGGCTATCGACGACCTTCTTGCCGGAACCCTGCCATGACTCCCGAATTCCACCGTCCCGTCCGCATCGACCAGATCGGGGAGGGGGAGATGCGCCAGCATATTTCCGCCGACACCGACGAACGCCGCCGGCTGATGGGCCGCTTCAACCTGCTCGAGCTCGATTCGCTGGAGGCAGACTACAGCCTGCGCCGCGACGCCGCCGGTATCGTCGCCACCGGGCGCCTGACGGCACAGGTCGCGCAACCCTGCGTCGCCAGCGGCGAACCGGTGCCCGAATCGGTCGACGAAGCCTTCACCCTGCGCTTCCTGCCCGAAGGCAGCGTGGAGGGCAGCGATGTCGAGCTGGACGACGATGCGATGGACACGATGTTCTACACCGGCGCATCGATCGACCTCGGCGAAGCGGCAGCGGAAACGCTGGCGTTGGCCCTCGACCCCTATCCCCGCAGCCCCCATGCCGAAGAAGCCTTGCGCGCCGCCGGCGTGCTGAAGGAGGAAGAGGCGGGACCGATGTCCGCGCTGGGCGGCCTCAAGGACCTGCTCAAGAAATAGGTTCACGCGAAGGCGCGGAGAGGAAGAGAGCAAGCTGCGAAGCAGCCCTTACTCTTCGCCATCACCGGGCGCGACGTCTCCCGAACGCGCGCCGCTCGCCAAGTATATAACCCCTCCGCGTCTTCGCGCCTCCGCGCGAACCCCTAAATGCCTTCCTTCGCGCCCTTCGCGCCTTCGCGTGAACCAAAAATCCCCCGCGCCAGCAGCGATGCGATGACATCCGCCACGTCCTCGGGCGACCGATCCTCGTCCCACACGCCGTAGCGCAGGCCCAGAAACACGTTCATCCCCATGATCGCCCAGGCATGCACCTCGGCCTGCGCATCCTCCGGCCCGGTGCGAATCCGCGCCGCGATCCGTTCTGCCGTGGTCGAATAATGCCGGCGAAAGCTCGCCGGATCGACGAACTCCGCCTCGTCGATGATCCGGTAGATTTCCTTGTGCGTCCGCACGAAGCGGATGAATTCCAGCAACCCCGCGCGCTCCGCCGCGATGCGCCCGTCCGCCCCGCGAATCGCCGGGGCGACATGATCGCGCACCTGCGCCGACATGTCGGCGACCAGCGCGCGGAACACCGCGTCCTTCGAATCGAAATAGGTGTAGAAACTGCCCAGCGCCACGCCAGCGCGGCGGGTGATCCCGCTGATCGATCCTTCGTGAAACCCCTTTTCCCCGAACTCGGCGGCGGCGGCGTCGAGGATGGCGCGCTGCGTCCGGCGACCGCGTTCGGTGCGCGGCATCTTGTCCACCGGCACGTTCCCGTCCGGCCCGGCAGCGTCGGTCGCCATGTTTTTCTCCTCTCCCCACGGGCATAAGTTGAAACCCGGTTCAGCTTTCAGTATAGCGAAGCGCAACGGCGTACAACCCGGCCAACGGGTGGCGTTCATGTCAGGGAGAGGTCGATGCGTCGCACATTCGGAATCCGCGCCAGTCTGTTGATGGGAGCGGCGCTCGCCGCATCGCCCGCGCTTGCGCAAACCACCGAAACCCCGCCCGCAGCCCCCGCCGACTCGGCCTCGGTGGTCGAGGATCAGGGCGACGGCGACATCGTCGTCACCGCGCGGCGGCGCGCCGAAAGCGTCATCGACGTGCCGATCGCCATGTCGGTCGTGACCGGCGACCAGCTGGAGCGCACCGGCGCGGTCGATATCACCGCCTTGCAGGACAAGACGCCCAACCTGACGCTGCAGATCGCGCGCGGCTCCAACTCGACGCTGATCGCCTTCAGCCGCGGCGTCGGGCAGCAGGATCCGCTGTGGGGCTTCGAACCCGGCGTCGGCCTGTATCTCGACGATGTCTATGTCGCCCGGCCGCAGGGCGCGGTGCTCGACATTTTCGACGTGGAACGGGTCGAGGTGCTGCGCGGGCCGCAGGGCACGCTCTATGGCCGCAACACCATCGGTGGCGCGATCAAGTACGTCACCAAGCGGCTGGGCAACGACTATGCCGCCACCGCCCGCGCCTCCTACGGCTCGTACAACCAGTTCGACCTGGTCGGGCAGGTGACGGTGCCGATCGGCGATACCTTCGCGATCGGCGGCGCGATCGCCCGCTACAAGCGCGACGGCTATGGCACCAACCTGACCACCGGCGCCGACCAATATGACAAGGACGTGCTCGCCGCGCGTGTCTCGGCGGAATGGACGCCGACCGATGCGATCTTCGTGCGGGTGGCGGGCGACCGCACGCTCGACCGGTCGAACCCGCGCCACGGCACCCGCCTCGTCGGCAACGGCAACGACCCGCGCTACGCCCCGACCGGCAATGTCTATGACACCCGCGCCGGCATCGGCGACCGCAACCGGGTGGTGGCGCAAGGGCTGTCGCTGACCGGCGAGTTCAGCTTAAGCGACCTGCTGACCTTCAAATCGATCAGCGCCTATCGCGAAGGCGCCACCAACACCGTCATCGATTTCGACAACACCGCGCTGCCCACGCTCGACGTGCCGGCGGAATATGACGACAACCAGTTCACGCAGGAACTGCAACTGCTGTTGCAGGGCGACCGGGTGCAGGGCGTCGTCGGTCTCTATTACCTCAACGCCACCGCATCGGGCGCGTTCGACACGGTGGTCGGCGGCCTCAACCTCACCACGCTGACCTCGGGCGAGGTCAAGACCAAAAGCTATGCCGCGTTCGGCGACATCAGCTTCGACGTGACCGACCGGCTGAAGATTTCGGGCGGCCTGCGCTATACGAAGGACGACAAGACCGGCACGGTGTTCCGCCGCAACTATGCCGGCATCCGCAGCCCCCGCTTCGGCAATGCGAACGCGGTGCCCGGCCTGATCCGCACCGATTACACCAACGACCGCAGCTTCGACCAGTTCACCCCGCGCGTCTCGATCAGCTATGAGCCGCGCCGCGACCTGAACCTGTACGCGTCGTGGGGCAGGGGGTTCAAATCGGGCGGGTTCGACATGCGCGGCGACGCGGTGTTCACCCCGACGACCGTCAATGGCTACGACCCCGAAAAGATCACCAGCTACGAAGTCGGCATGAAGGGCGCGTTCCTCGACCGCACCCTGTTCCTCAACATGGCCGGCTATTATTCGCGCTACACCGACCAGCAGGTCACGATCCAGGTGCCCAACATCGCCGGCGGCATCGCCAGCTTCGTCGATAACGCCGGCAAGGCCGACATTTACGGGCTGGAGATCGAGGGGCGGATGGTGCCGTCGCGCAATTTCTCGGCACAGGTGTCGTTCGGCTACACCAATGCCGATTACAAGGAATTCCTGACCTTCATCGGCGGCGGCACCACCCCGGTCGATGTATCGAACCAGCGCGTGTTCCAGAATACGCCCGAATTCACCGCCGCCGCATCCTTCACCTCCTCGACCGACTTTGCCGGCGGATCGCTGTCGGTGACGCCCGAAGTCACGTTGCGCAGCGACTATGCGCTGTTCGAAATCCCGACGCCCGCACTCGACCAGGACGGCTATGCGCTGGTCAACGCCGCTGCCAACTGGATTTCGGGCGACGGCCGCTACCGGCTCGGCATGGCGCTGCGCAACCTGACCGACCAGCGCTACCGGGTGGGCGGCTACAACTTCCCCGGTGCGGTCTTCGGCAATTCGATCATCGGCTATTACGGCCCGCCCCGCACCGCGACCGCAACGTTCGAAGTGAAGTTCTAACCAAAGCTCCTCCCCACATCGTGGGGAGGGGGACCAGCCGCAGGCTGGTGGAGGGGCAGGGCCGCGATCGCTGACGTAGCGTGTGGGGCAATGCCCCTCCACCATGCTACGCATGGTCCCCCTCCCCGCGGAGCGGGGAGGATTTAGAGGGACGACATGAAAAACCCCCGCATCACCCTCGCCATGTTGCTGCTAGTCTACAGCTTCAACTTCCTCGACCGGCAGATCCTCTCGATCCTGGCGCAGCCGGTGCAGCGCGACCTCGGCCTCGACGACGGGCAGATGGGGATGCTGGGTGGCCTCGCCTTCGCCGCGCTCTATTCGACGCTGGCGATCCCGCTCGCGCTGATCGCCGACCGCACCAGCCGCACCTGGGTCATCACCATCAGCCTCGCGGTATGGAGCGGCTTCACCGCGCTGTGCGGCGCGGCGCAGAATTTCACGCAGATGTTCCTGTTCCGCCTGGGCGTCGGCGTGGGGGAGGCGGGCGGCGTTGCCCCGTCCTATGCGCTGATCGCCGACACCTTCCCGCCCGAACGCCGCGCCCGTGCGCTCGCCATCTACTCGCTCGGTATCCCGCTCGGCGCAGCGGGCGGTGTGCTGCTCGGCGGCTATATTGCGCAGGCGGTCGAATGGCGCACCGCCTTCTACACGGTCGGCATCGCCGGCCTCGTCATCGCGCCCTTCTTCCGCTGGATCGTGCAGGACCCGCCCCGCGTCGCCGCCAGCGCCGACCGCATCCCCGTCGGCCGCGTCTTCGGCATCCTCGCGGCCAAACCCGGCTTCTGGCTGCTGGCGTTCGGCGCAGCGGCGGGATCGACCTGCGGCTATGGCGTCGGCTTCTGGCTGCCCAGCCTGATGATGCGCAGCTTCGGCCTCGACCTCGTCCAGTCGGCCCAGTTCATCGGCGCGCTGCTGCTGAGCGGCGGGGTGGCGGGCATCCTGCTCGGCGGGGCGCTCGGCGACCGGCTGGGCGCGCGGAACCGGCGCTGGTACGCGCTGCTGCCGGCGCTGTGCTACATACTGGGCACGCCGTTCTTCATCGCCGGGGTATTGTCGAGCAGCTGGATCGCTGCCTTCGCGCTGTTCGTGATCCCGCAGGCGCTGGTCTATGTCTGGCTCGGCCCGGTCCTGACCGCCGTCCAGCATCTGGTGCCCGCCCACATGCGTGCCACCGCTTCGGCCTGTTTCCTGCTCATCAACAACCTGATCGGGTTGGGCTTGGGCAGCTGGTTCGTCGGCCAATTGTCGAAGGCGCTGACCCCGACCTATGGCAACGAATCGCTCCGCTACGCCATCGCGGCGGCGCTGTGCCTGTATCTGGTCGCCGGCGCGCTGATGGCACTCGCCAGCCGCCGGCTGGGGCGCGATTGGGTGGCGTAGCAGCACCGACGCCCCCACCCGTATCCCCGCGAAGGCGGGGATCCAGACTATGCCATTACGGGAAAACCCAATTTGGAGAACGTATCCCCGCGAAGGCGGGGATCCAGAGCCAGGCAATGCAACGTCACGTTCGAAACCCTGGACCCCCGCCTGCGCGGGGGTACGGGATCAAGCGAACTACCGCTCCCGCGTCGCCGCGAACGCCACCTTCGAATAGCGGTCGGCAATATACCCGACCTCCCACGCGCTTTTCGCCAGGAACACCGGATTCCCGTCCCGATCCTTCGCCATCGCCGAGCGATGCAGATCGGTGAACGCCTTCAAATCCGCAGGATCGGCCGCCGACACCCAGCGTGCGGTTTCGAACGGCGCCATTTCCAGCCCCGCCGCGACTTTATATTCGACCTCCAGCCGGCTGAGCAGCACTTCCAGCTGCAACTGTCCGACCACCCCGATCACCCAGTTCGACCCGATATCGGGATAGAAGACCTGCGTGACGCCTTCCTCGGCCATGTCGTCCAGCGCCTTGCGCAACTGCTTGGTCTTGGTCGGGTCCTTCAGCACCACGCGCCGCAGGATTTCCGGCGCGAAGTTCGGCAGCCCGGTAAAGCGCACATCGGCCCGCTCCGACAGCGTATCGCCGACCCGGAGCGTCCCATGGTTCGGAATACCGATGATATCGCCCGGATAGGCCTCATCCGCCAGCTCGCGTTCGCGCGCGAAGAACAGGATGGGGGAGTGGATCGCGATCGGCTTGCCATGGCCGGTCGGGGTCAGTTTCATGCCGCGCTTGAACGTTCCCGAACACAGCCGCATGAACGCGATGCGGTCGCGGTGGTTCGGGTCCATGTTCGCCTGCACCTTGAACACGAAGCCGGTCACGCGGTCGTCGGTCGGATCGACCGCGTGACCGGCTTCGTGTTCAAGGTGCAGGCGAACATCTGTCTC